>JAZBPL010000057.1:0-8303 GCA_036351635.1 Desulfotignum sp. | reverse complement strand
TATAAAAAGTCAAGAATTGTTACCTGAAATTACCAGGATTCATAAAAAATGAAGCAGATTGCCAATCTTTTGTTTGAAGCACGGATCTTAAAAGATCTGAACCGGTCAGGGTATGCCTTTTTGGGTGTCGGGCAGGAAAGCATTGCAGAACACTGCTTTACCACGGCATTTATCTGCTTTGTCATGGCCCGGCTGGATCCGGAAACCAATGGGGAACGCCTGATGGCCATGGCCCTGGTGCATGATATGGCGGAAGCCAGGACAGGGGATTTCAACTATGTCCAGAAACAGTATTCCAAGACAGATGAATCCAAAGCAGTTGCACGCTTGACAAAGGATCTGCCCTTTGGTGCAGATATCACATCATTGATTTCAGAATTCAACCTGGGAGAGACAAAAGAAGCCATGCTGGTCAAAGATGCTGACCAGCTGTCATTCATTCTTGAATTGAAAAAACTCAAGGATATCGGGGCGGCCCCTGCTGACAAATGGCTCATGATAGTTCTGGAAAGGCTCAAGACAGATACAGGACGGAAGATGGCCCGCAGTATCATGGAAACCGGGTGGGATGAGTGGTGGCGCCATGATTATACGGAATAAAAAAAGCAATAGATGCGGCCTGCAATGACATCAGATGCCATATCCGTGCTTTTTGTGACAGACACCCGTGGGACCGGCACAACCGGCCCTTTTGAAAAGACCGAAGGATTCCGTTTCCGGTATGCTGCAGGCAGGGAGCAGTGCCTTCAAATTGTCACATCATTTCACCCGGACATTGTACTGGTGGACCCGGGATCAGACACAGCCATGGATGCGGCCCAAACCTGGATCAGGCAGCTGGCTGAAGTTTCTTTCACCTTTACACCCGGATTCTTTCTGGTGACAGATGCCTTTGTGACCATGGAAGACAAATGCCGGTTCAGGGAATGGGGGTATGATGAGGTCATCCCACGGCCCGTCCAGATCCGGGAGATCCGTTATCTGTCACATGCCTACCTCAGGCACAAAACCCTGGAACAGCAGATCTTTGTCAATAAACAGACCATCCACCAGGCCCGCACCTATCTGGACAGATTCAAACAGACCCTTTTGGGTGTTAAACAAGAGTTGTCTGCTGAAAAAAACAGCCTCAACAATGCCTTAAAGCAGATCCATCACATGACCCGGGAACGCAGCCATCTCAAAACCCGGATTCAGGGGATGAAACATGCCCTGGAACAGCATATGGACGGATATGAAAAACTGCTTGTCCGGCTGATCCAGAACCGGGTGGAAACCAGCCGCGGTCATGGGGAGCGGGTGGCCCATATTGCCTGTTATGTGGGCAAAAGCCTGGGGTTTGATGAAAAAAAGTTGGAGAATCTTCACAAAGCTGGTATGTTGCATGAAATCGGGCTTGTTTTCATGCCCCGGACAGCTGCTGCACCATCTTTTGACCAGCTGAGCGATTTTGAAAAGAGCATCCAGGTACAGTATCCGGTGAAAGGAGCGGACCTGCTCAGCCTTTGCAGCGCCTTTGAAAAAACCGCACAGATTATCAGGCACCTGCATGAAAATGTTGACGGTTCCGGATATCCCAATGGATTGAAAAAAGTGTATATAC
The DNA here is from genome assembly GCA_036351635.1 of Desulfotignum sp. Classification (GTDB taxonomy): domain Bacteria; phylum Desulfobacterota; class Desulfobacteria; order Desulfobacterales; family Desulfobacteraceae; genus Desulfotignum. The sequence goes on along the minus strand of JAZBPL010000057.1, from coordinate 6,700 downwards.
CATTGGCATCCCGGATCCTGGCCGGTGCGGATCTGTTTGATACCCTGAGAAATGGTGAAGATATCCGCTGCCTGGCGGATTTGATGGCTGCCCTGGAAAATGCGGCAGGATCCCGTCTGGATCCCCTGGTTGTCAGCCGGCTGCAAAAATATGCCCTGCAGCATATGGCTTCTGATGCCTTTCAGGTCCGTGGCGTGGGGGTGGGAGAGCTTGAACCGGGTATGCGCCTGGGAAGTGCAGTTTTCACAGCCACAGGCACCAAGCTGTTCAGTGCGGATACGGTGTTGACAAAAACAGCAATCCACAAGATCATACAGTACAACAGGGAATACCCTGTGGATGATATACTCTATATAAAGGTTTGAAAAATGGACATTTCTTCGGTTATCGGTGTTGTCTCGGGAATAGGATTTGTTCTGGGCACCATATTGCTGGGCGGCAGTATCATGATGTTTGTGAATATCCCTTCGGTGCTTGTTGTGGTGGGCGGAACATTTGCCGCCGCCATGATCGGGTATCCTCTGGCCCAGTTTCTGGGTGTGTTCAAAACCGCTGTCAAAGTGTTCATTTTTAAAATTGAAAAACCACAGGATATTATCGAAAACCTTGTGGAGATTTCCAATAAAGCCAGAAAAGGCGGGCTGCTGTCCATTGAGGGAGATATCCAGTCCACGGTGGATCCCTATCTGGCCCAGGCCCTGCAGATGACGGTGGACGGGGTGAAAACCGCAGATATTGCCGCCATCATGCAGAAACAGATGAAGCTGACCAAAAAAGGGCTGGATACCGGTGCTGAGATTTTTGCTGCCATGGGCGCCTATGCCCCGGCATTCGGCATGGTGGGGACCCTGATCGGCCTGATCCAGATGCTGGCCAACCTGGATGACCCTTCATCCATCGGTCCCAAAATGGCGGTGGCCATGATCACCACCTTTTACGGGGCAGTGCTGGCCAACCTGTTTTTTATCCCCATGAGCGACAAACTCCGGGGCAGAAATGAAGAAGAGATCACCAACATGAACATCATTTTTGAAGGCATTCTTTCCATCCGGGAAGGGGAGCACCCCAAGCTCATGGAAGACAAACTCAATATCTACCTGCCCAGCAGCAAAAAAGAGTCCCAAACCACCTAATTTTTTAATAAAAGAGCAGAACATATGGCTGAAGAAACCGGCACACAGACAGAAGAAAAGCCATCCCTTGCCAAACCTCTGGAAGAAGACAAGGCAGAACCCAGAAAACAGGCCACCTGGCTGGCTACGTTTGCCGATCTGGTTACCCTGTTGATGTGCTTTTTTGTTCTGCTGTTCGCCATGAGCACCACCCAGCAGGAAACCTATAAAGAACTGGTCAAATCCCTGCGCAGTGCCCTGGGTGCCCAGACAGTCCCGGAAGCCGGTACCAGGGAAGGGCTTACCATGCATGCCGTACCCTCTGAAGAGCCCTCTGAAAACCAGCAGATAGATGAACTTGGCGGGATGATTGAAAAAGAACTGGATGACATCGTTTCAGAGGTCCGGGAACTGGTGCTGTTCAACAAACTGGGCGGGGAGGTCAGCGTGGTCAAGACCGAAGCCGGTGTGGTTATCACCATGTCGGATCTGCTCCTGTTTGCACAAGGCGGTACCCGGCTGTCTGAAAAAGGGCTGGATATTCTGCGCAAGGTCGCTTTTGTGCTGTCCAAGCTGGCCTACCGTGTGAAGATAAAAGGGCACACAGACAGTTCTCCCATCTCGTCGGCCATGTTTCCCTCCAACTGGGAGTTGTCTGCTGCAAGGGCCGCCAGGGTGGTCCGGCTTCTGGTGAACAACGGTGTGGCGCCCCAGTACATTTCCGCAGAAGGATATGCCCATTACCATCCGGTTGCCACCAATGATACGGCCCGGGGCAGGGCATTGAACCGGCGGGTGGAAATCGTGTATGAGCGGGACAGTATTGCCCGGCAGTTTGCCGGCATGGCCCGGCAGTGATGTTCAGGCCATGGGCATTCTGGAGCCGGCATCTTCCAGGGCGATTTCCAGTTCTGCAAGACAAATTTCAGAAGTTCCCAGTATATCCGCTTCTTTGGAGCTTGCCAGTCTGGAAATATCTTCCGGCGGCTTTTTTTGTTCCATTTTATTGCACACCTTGTTAACCAGCCGGACAATGCACAGCATCAGGTTGCCTGTGTCAAATGACGGGTTGTGGTGGTCTTTGGCAACAATCCGGTAAGGCCCGGGCAGATACCACCGGGTGAGCAGGTTGAATCCCAAAGAGGGATGCAGGTTGTGCAGGATTTTGTCAATGAGCTGGGGCGGGGGGGAAAAATCAAGGGTTTTGTCTGCCATAATTTTTTCCAGGGCCGTGAGCAGATACAGTTTGCCCATGTCGTGGAGCAGGCCGGCAATAAATGCCCTGGGTATCATATCTGTCATTGACAGATAGCGCACCAGCCATTGTGAGCCGATGGCAGCATTCACGGAATGGTTCCACAAATTTTTCTGGTAGGAATGGATCAATGGGTTTTTTGAGTGAAATTTCTGTTCCAGCAGCACCTTCATAATGACGTTTATCATTTCATCCTGTCCCAGGCGGATGACAGCATCTTTGATTGTTTCCACATCATCAAGTCCCCTGTAAAAAGGGGAATTGGCGGTTTTAAGCACCTGGCTGGTCAATGTGGGATCCATGCGGATCAGTTTGGAAAGAACCGTGAAATCAGGCTGCTTGGAGGTGGCCTCCTGCTGGATTTTTACAGCATGGGGATTGAGTACCGGTAAAGCATCTTCCTTTTTGATCTGCTGTTTGATGATATCAATGATACTGGCCTTTTCCGGCATACGCTAATACCCTCCCGACAGTCGTACTGTTTCGTGGATGGGTCTTGGCTGCAGCAGCCTGGGAATGCACCTGAATATCTCTTCCAGTGTTGTGATGCCCATGCTGGCCTTGGCCAGGGCATCTTCCATCAGGGTGACAAGGCCGGCGCTTTCTATGGCAATCCGCCGCAGCTCATAGCTGGTTTTCCGCTGGAGTATCGCCTCTTTCACAAGTTCGTTAAGAATAAGGGTTTCAAATACCCCCACCCGGCCCCTGTAACCGGTATGGTTGCATGCAGGGCAGCCGGTCCCTTTTTTGAATGTGTACTTCTCCAGATCCTCAGGGTCATATCCTAAAAATTTCACATCGGCGGCTGTGGGTTTGTATGCTGTCTGGCAATGGCTGCAAATACGTCTCAGCAGTCTCTGGGCTATGACACAAACCACGGTGGAGGAGATCAGGAAAGGTTCTATGTCCATATTCATCAACCGGATCAGTCCGCTGATGCTGTCTTCCGTGTGAAAGGATGTGATTACCTTGTGGCCTGTGAGTGCCGCATGCACAGCCACATTGGCTGAATAATTGTCACGTATTTCACCGATAACGATCACATCAGGGTCCTGGCGCACTATATGGCGCAGGGTTTCTTCAAATGTCCGGTTGATGGCTTCATCAATGGTGCACTGGGAAATTTCCTGGAGCACATATTCCACCGGATCTTCAGCCGTAACTATGCTGATCTGGGGGCTGCTGATGTCAGATACACAGGAATACAATGTGGTGGTTTTGCCTGAACCGGTGGGGCCGGTGATGATCATGACACCTGAAGGGGCTCCCAGGGCATCTCTTTTGAATCTTTCCAAAATCTTGGGCGCCATGCCGATGTTGTCAAGTTTGATGATCTGGTCGATGCGGTTGAGAATCCGTAATACAATTTTTTCCCCGAATACGGTGACAAAAAAGGAGATGCGCAGATCAAACTGATTGCCAAGGTGATCAAAGGACATCCGGCCACCCTGGTGGCGCCTTTTTTCAGCGATGTTTGCCTTGCATAAAACCTTTATGCGGGCGGAGACCATGGTTGCAGCATCAATGGAAAATGTTTTATAGGGCACCAGAATACCGTCAATGCGGTACCTTACCTGGAGCCTGGTTTCAAACGGCTCAATATGAATGTCACTGGCCCCCTGGTCGATGGCATTGGCAATAATGGAATCCACAATGCCGATGGCGGTATTTTCATCCACAACTGCTTTGGATTTCAGGCTGCCTGATCCCAGTTTTTCCAGGCGCTTTTCAATCATGCTTGGCGGGGCTATGCCGATGATAAAATTCTGTCCGAACAGTTTTTCCGCACCGCTGATGTCATCTTTGCTGAAGGGGTCTGCAAATGCCACAAGGACTTTGCCATCAGTTTTTTTTACCGGTACAAAATTATGGGACATGCACCATTTGATGGGAATATTTTCAAGGACACTCTCAGCAATATCTTGGGTGGAAAGATCAACAAACAAAAATCCCAGCTGGATGGAAAGGGCATCGATAAAAGCTGCTTCTGTCATGAACTGGTTTTCAATGATTACCTGGCCCAGACGTTTTTTTTTCTGGGTTTTTTGAATATTCAGGGCGGTTTCAAGTTTTTCCTTGGAAAGATAGCCGAATTCAGTCAGCAGATCACCGATCCGCAGGGAGAGATGGTTGGCCCGCAGTACATTTTTGACCTGGTTTCCCTCTACATATTTCAGGTCCAGAAGGGTATCGATCATGGTTCTGTCAGCTGCGAGTTTGGATTTTACCCGCATGGCATAAGCAGCTTTTTCTTCTGTAAGAAGGCCTTCCTTGATAAGCAGAGATATGATCTCACTCGTGTTGGTCTGATCTTGTTTCATGTTCTGCTTTCCTGTTTTTCCATACGCTGCTGCATAAAGTCTTCCTGTTACCGGATCAATTATCCGCAGGGATGTCTGACCTGCGGTTTTTGATTTCTCTGGTTACAATGCGTATGAGATCTTCCCGGGGAATATGCGGCGTCATGCCGGGGCAGGCCGAAGCCATGGCATCCCAGTTTTCAGGATTTTTCACCAGGGTTTCAAGGAACGGCCAGGCACGGCACATGCGGGGTTTGACAGGGTGAATGGTGCATTGTTTCTGTGCATCAAAAAATATGCATTGCCCGTCCGGGCCCTGGGTCAATACCGGTCGGGAACCGGCCATGTCGCAATAGGATGTGACAAATGTGTCCGGGTCAGCCGATATATACGCGCTGATGCGCAAAATGTCTGTGTCTGTCACATAGGTGCCGCCAAAACCTGTGCAGCACCGGCCGCACTGCCGGCAGGAAAAAATGTCTTCAGGGGTTCTATATTCAGCAGCCATAGCGTTTTTCCATGGCTTTCTGCATGGTCAAAGGATCCACGTACTGGAGATCGCCTCCCATGGGAACACCGGAGGCGATGCGGGAAATGGTGATGTTCCGGGATTTGAGCCGGTCCAGAATATAGGCGGCAGTTGCCTCTCCTTCCACATTGGTGCGGGTGGCAAGGATGACCTCCCGGACAGAGCCGGGATCAGCCCGGCCGAAAAGCTCTGCCAGCCGAATATCATCAGGGCCGATGCCGTCAATGGGGGACAGGGCTCCCCCGAGTACATGGTAGCATCCTGAAAATACTTTTGATTTTTCAATGGCTGCCATGTCAGCAGGGTTTTCCACCACGCAGATCACCCCGTGATCCCGGGAGGGGTCAGCACAGATCCGGCATTTTTCCTGGTCACTGAGGGCAAAACAGGTGGCACATATGCGCACGGCGCTTTTGAGGGCAATGATGTCGGCGGCCAGGGCAGCTGCTTCATGGTCCGGTGCATGCAGCAGGTGCAGGGCCAGCCTTTCCGCGGTTTTTCTGCCGATGCCGGGCAGCAGGGAAAAACTGGCGATCAGCTTCAGGATGGCATCAGGATAATGGATCATTACAGGCCTGGGATGTTCAATCCACCGGTGAGTTTGCCCATTTCAGCGGACACCATTTCCTGGGACCTGTTCAGGGCATCGTTGACAGCTGCAAGCACAAGGTCCTGGAGCATCTCCACATCTTCTGGGTCCACCACTTCCTTTTCCAGGACAATGGATTCTATTTTCTGGCTGCCGTTGGCCACCACCTTGACCATGCCGCCACCGGCCGAGGCTTCCACTGTTTTGGTTGCCAAATCCTGCTGGGCTTTGAGCATTTTTTTCTGCAGCTGCTGGGCCTGCTTCATCATATTGTTCATATTTTTCATTGTATGGCTCCTGTATATTTAATAATTGATAATTTCCCCATTGAAAAGCTCCTGGGCATCTTTCACCAGCGGGTGATGCAGCGCCGCATGTCTGGCCTTTGCCTCTGCCGGATCCGGGGCGGCCCGGGACATTGGATTGGCCTGTGATACCACCCGGACCTGTAATTGTTTGTGTAAAAATGTGGTGCACGCTTTTTTTAATTCATCTTTTTTGGTTTTCAGGCGCTTTTTGTCAAAGGCTGAGCAGTTGTGCAAAAGCACTTCTATAACGCCTGGTTTTGGTTCTGTGACCTGTGCTTTGGACAACAGGGCTGATAAAAACGGCAGCGTGCTTTCAATCTGCATTAAAAATCCCTGCCAGTTTTTTTCAGGTACCGGGGCCTGGATTTCCGGTTTGTCGCCCGAAACTTTGGGTACAGATGCCGGATCAGTATCACTGACAGCTGCCTGGGGGGCTGGCGCGGTTTGATGTCCATATGCGGCCTGCGGCAGAAAAGGAGGTTCATGCACCCCCGGGGAAGCAGTTCCTGCAGGGTTTGCATATACCGGGCCGGAAGAACCGGTATCCACCTGCCGGGCAAGGGCATCCAGTTTGTGTATGATCTGGTCTGCCATGGCCCCGGTCCGG
>JAZBPL010000056.1:0-4175 GCA_036351635.1 Desulfotignum sp. | reverse complement strand
GGAATGGTCTGGTTGGTGCCATTGTCCATGATTATGGCATCACATTCAATATGGCCGTAGCATCTGGCTTCTGCTGTCAGGTTGACATAAAAGTCCTGGGAGGAGTCGCCTTTTATCACAGAGCGGGAAACAATATTGGTCTTGCTGTCTATACCTGCCAGGGTGACCTCATTTTTGGATTCTGCAGCCTGTTCTTTTTCGGTCATCACCCGTTCCGTGATCAGCAGGACACTGCCGGCACCGATAGCGGCTTCATTGACACGGTGTGCCTCATCCACACCCCCCAGCTGGGTCAGTTCCATCTGTGCCTGGGCATTCTCCGCCATAAATACTTTTGTGGTGGGGTTTAAAATGCGTTTGCCGGAACCTTCGCCAAGGGCAATATGTTTTTCGACATATCTGACCTTTGCGCCGGCCCTGATGTGAAATTCATGGATGCCGGAATGGCCTTCAGATTCACTGCTGCCGCAGTGAATGCCGCAGCCGGCCACAATGGTGACATCGGACCCCTCCCCGATAATAAAGGTGTTGTACACCACATCATGCAACCCGGCCTGGGAAAGGATGACCGGGATATGCACCGATTCATCCTTGGTACCCGGTTTGATATCGATGACAATGCCATCCCCTTTTTCATTGGTTTCGATGTTGATGTTGGCGGAAACCTCCCGGCCTTCCAGTTTTCCGTTTTTCCTGATATTGTAGGCCCCCTTGGGCAGACCTTCCAGATCAGCGACCTCTTTTAACACTTGTTTATCGATAGCATTGAGCATCATCTTCTCCTTGGCAAAATTCATCAAAGGTACATACACTTAAATCTTCCAGCATGGGCATGGCACCTGCCAGATCGCCGGTATAGGCAATCTTTCCTTTTTTGATCAGCAGCAGGGTGTCGGCCGCTTCCAGAAAAGCCTTGTTGTGACTGACCACAATGGTGGTGGTGTTGTTTTCTTTTTGCTCGCGCTTGAGCAGATCCACCATGGGACCGATGGTCCACAGATCGATCCCGGTATCCGGTTCATCATAAATGGCCACCTTCGGGTTTCTGGCAATCACCGTGGCCAGTTCGATTTTTTTGATTTCCCCGCCGGACAGTTTGCTGTCCACCGGTTTGTCCAAAAAATCCATGGAACAGACCCCGACCCTGGAAATGATGCTCACCAGTTTTTCTTCATCATCAGATCCCAGGGAAATGGATAACAGGTCCCGGAAGGTGGTTCCCTTGAACCGTGCCGGATGTTGAAACCCATACACAATGCCGGCATTGGACCGTTCATGTATGGGAAGACTGCTGATATCTCTGCCGTTAAACATGATTTTTCCGCTGGTCAGTGCATTGATGCCCATGATCAGTTTTGCAATGGTTGTCTTGCCTGATCCGTTGGGACCGGTGATGGCATAAAATCCCCCTGGTTCAAAAGCAAAACTTACATCGTTGATAATTGTCTGCTCGGAAGGCGGTTCAGTGCCGGAATCTGATGCAGGGACTGTAAAGGTAATATTTTCCAGTTGCAGCATAAACACTCCTTTTTTATATGGTTAATTGTTTATATGGTTAATTGTATTGATAACCGTAAAAATACCGGCTGCCTGTTTTTCTGTCACGTGGACAGCAGTTTGGCGTTAACCGCCACAATGACCGTGGAAAGGGACATCACAACAGCCCCTGCCGCCGGGGGCAGCAAAAAATGGTAAAACGGGTATAAAACCCCTGCTGCCAGGGGAATGGCAATGGCATTGTAGCCGGCTGCCCACCAGAGGTTCTGCACCATTTTCCGGTAGGTTGCACGGGACAGTGTAATCACGGCGGTGACATCCCGGGGATCAGAGTGCACCAGTACGATATCGGCTGCTTCCATGGCCACATCCGTGCCGGCGCCGATGGCAATGCCCACATCTGCTTCAGCCAGGGCAGGGGCATCGTTTACCCCATCTCCCACCATGGCCACATGTTTATTTTCCTGCTTGATCTTTTTTATCTGGTCCGACTTTTCATCAGGCAGAATTTCCGCCATGTAGTCATCCAGGTTCAGCTGGTCTGCAACGGTTTTTGCCACTGCAGCAGAATCGCCGGTGAGCATCATCACCTTCAGTCCCATGTTTTGTAATCCGGATACGGCTTTTTTTGCCGATTCACGGATCACATCCTCCAAAGCCAGCGCAGATTCCACCTGATCATCCTTCAGAAGATACACCAGGGTCTTTCCTTCACCTCCCAGCTGATCCAGTTTGTCCTGATGGCTTTCATCAACAGCAATATCATGTTCCTGTAAAAAACCCGGGCTGACCACTTTGATGTTTTTGCCCGCCACCTCTGCTTTGGCGCCTTTTCCCGGAATGGCTTCAAAATTTTCAGGATCAGGGATATCTATATTGCGGTCATTTGCCGCCGCAACAATGCCTTTGGCAATGGCATGCTCAGACCGGCTTTCCAGTCCGGCTGCAAGCATCAGAATCTCTTCTTCAGAAAGGCTGCCGAAATTCAGGATATCCGATACCCCGAACTGTCCCCGGGTCAGGGTGCCGGTCTTGTCAAACACCACCACATCAAGGTCTTTTGCCCGTTCAAAAGCGGTCCGATCCCTGATGAGCAGCCCTTTTTTTGCCGCCATGGCGGTTGATACCGCCACCACCAGGGGGACCGCCAGGCCCAGGGCGTGGGGACAGGTAATCACCATCACCGTGACCATCCGTTCTAAGGAAAAAACAAATTCCCGGCCTGCTCCAAGCCAGGCCCCCAGCGTGATGCCGCCGGCAGTCAGGGCGATGATGGTCAGCCAGAAAGCGGCACGGTCAGCCGTGTTCTGGGCCTTTGATCTGGACTCCTGGGCTTTTTTCACCATCTCCACAACCTGGGAAAGATAGGTGTCATCACCGGTTTTTTGTATTTCCACCGCAATGGCGGAATCACCGTTGATGCTGCCGCCGATCACCTCATCCCCAGTGGTCTTTTCCACCTGCCGGCTTTCACCGGTCACCATGGATTCGTCAATGCTGGTCCGGCCATCAGCGATGATGCCGTCGGTGGGGATTTTTTCACCGGGTTTGACCGCGACCCGGTCACCTTTTTCCAGCCGTGATACCTTGACTTCTTCGGTGTCCCCGTCCTTGGTGATGCGCAGGGCCGTTGACGGCATCAGTTTGACCAGTTCTTCCAGCGCACCGGACGCCCCCATTACCGAGCGCATTTCCATCCAGTGCCCCAAAAGCATGATAATGATGAGGGTGGCCAGCTCCCAGAAAAAGACTTTTCCCGCAAGGCCGAATACCACGGCGGAACTGTAGGTGTATGCAATGGTGATGGCAAGGCCGATCAGGGTCATCATGCCCGGATTCTTTTCTCTGAGTTCGTCAACAAGGCCTTTTAAAAAGGGCCATCCGCCGTAGAAAAAGACAATGGTGGAAAACCCGAACTGGACATAGGCATCACCGGCAAAGTCCCATTGGCCGCTGACACCCATAAACTGCTGGATCATGGGAGACAGCAGCACAACGGGAATTCCCAGGACGAATGACACCCAGAACCTGCGCCTGAAGTCGGCTACCATATGGGCATGGTGATCCCCGTGGTCCTGGTGGTTGCCGTCATGGCTCTGGTGACCGTTTTCTGGGTCCTTCCGGCTGCTGTCATGGTTGTTGTCATGGGCATTTCTGTTCATGGTATAGGTCTTTCCTGGCTGCATTTACTGTTTTGAACTGTCTTTTCTGTCCGGGCCTGCATCAAATTCCATAATTGTTGCAAACTGCTTGTCAATACCGGGGCGGACCGCGTGGTAAAGGGGGCTGTCCGCACCAACACGGCCGCCCATGTCATAGGTAAAGGCGGCTTTGCCTTCATGCCGGATCCAGAATCCTGCACGTACCGGACCCAGCCCGTCATAACAGGAATGAAAATGCAGGTATTCATCCTGTGGCCGGGGGCGGTCATTCACCCATTTCCGGGGTGCGTCCCGAAAAAACACCGGGTTGATCCGGTCATCTGACGGCAGGCGGAAACCTGTGTCCACAAGCTCTGCCAGCACCGCATCCCCTTCAAACAAGAGGGCATTTCCCGGCAGATCACGGGTGTAAAAAGAATCTTCATTATAACAGACAAATGTCAGCCGGGTCAGGTCCTCTGGATTTTCCGGCTTAAAGTAATACCCCACAAAGGGACCGAATCCCAGCACCCGGTC
>JAZBPL010000055.1:0-2277 GCA_036351635.1 Desulfotignum sp. | reverse complement strand
CTGGGCACCCACTGTAAACCAGTCAATCAACATGATATCCCTCTCAATTGGCTGCTGAAATCACATAATCCCAGAACGGGTTGGCAAACAACAGGATCATGGAAACTACAAAACAGTATATGGCGGTTGATTCGATCATTGCCAGTCCCACAAAAAGGGTGCGTGTGATGGTGTTTTTTTCATCCGGCTGCTGGGCGATGGAGCTCAGGGCGCTTGCCACAGCCCGGCCTTCACCGATGGCCGGCCCGATGGCCCCCACCGCAATGGTAAGACCGGCTGTGATCACAGATGCCATACCGATAAAACTGATACTGCTCATTCCAAACTCTCCTTTACTGGTTGTTGTCTTTTTTTGTATCCGTCTGGTCCCGGACCTGGGTGGCGGATGCAATATACACCATGGCCAGAACAGCAAAAATATACGCCTGAATCATCCCGGTCAAAAGCCCCAGCAACTGCAGGATCACTGGAAAAACAAAGGGGATGATGGCCAGCAGGATGGCCACAATCTTTGAACCGCTCATGATATTCCCAAAAAGCCTGACCGCCAGGGCCAGGGTCCGTGATAATTCGCCCATGATATTGAAAGGCAGCATGAATACAGTGGGTTGAATGTACTGTTTGAGATAATTGCCCAGACCCTTTTGGGCAATGCCAAACAGCGGCACGGAAATAAACACACAGATTGCCAGGGCGGCTGTGGTGGAAAGCGAGGCAGTGGGGGATTCATATCCCGGCACCACAGTGAGAAGATTGCAGGCAGCAATAAAAATAAACAGCGTGCCAATAAAAGGCATATACCTTTTTGCTTTCTGCCGGCTGATTTCACTGATCTGATCCTGGATACCGGACACCAGAATTTCCAGTATGTTCTGCCAGGAACTGATTTTCTGCTCCGTGGACAGACGCCTTGTGACAAGCCAGGATCCGATTACCAGCAAAGCCATTACTGCCCAGGTAAATACAATGGTCAGGTTGAGTGTGATAAAATGGTATTGAAAAAATATCACCTGGTCCGGACTGATCTGCTTGATATCCATAACATTCATATCGGTGATCCTTTGGCCCGAAAGACAGCAGACGGCTGCATTTTCACAACAAAAACCTTGCGCATGATCAATATCCCGCCAAGGCAGACCGTCATGCCATGCCATTCACCATTTGCCGCGAAATAAACCCCTGCCAGGGTAACAAAAGACCTGAAAAGAAAACTTACGACAAAAACAAGGCCGTAATGTTTTGTGCCGGCAAACCGCAGCAGGGTAAACCATAGACCGCCAAAGTGAAAACATCCGATCCCCAGGCCGGCCGCCAGGCAAAACATCATTTTTTGCAGATCATACCATGTCATTTGCATCTTATTCCTTTTTTCTGCTTTCCCGTTTTATCCAGTACCATGCGTTCCAGCATCCGACCGCCACACCGGTCAACAGCAGTGTCAATGTCCAGGAAGGCCTGCCCGGCCAGGTTTTGTCCAGCCACAGACCCAAAAATGTACCCAGGATGGTGGGAATGGCCACAGACCAGCCCACCAGGCCAAACATGCCCAGGCCGAACCATACAGGATGTTCCGCCTGTTTACGGGCAGCCAGTTTGCGTTCCTGCTTTGTTTCAATGGTTTTTGAAAATTTTTTATCTTCCGGTGTATCAGGCATTGTCCTGGAACTCCAGGAAACGGCGGATAAATCCGGCTTCGATACGGGCGGATGATGTACGCATGTTTTTTTCCCTTTGTTTTTGTTTCAGAAAGTCATTTTCCACGGTGTCTTTCAAAGATGCCAGATCAGTGTCTTTCACTGCCCTGCGCGTGGAGATCAAAACGGTATCCCCTTTTTTGACCAGCACCCCTTCCATCACTGCCACGTGCTGCTCTTTGCCATCTTCATCATGAAAACTCAATATACCCGATGCCAGTGCGGTCACAAAATCCACATGCCGGGGAAACAGGCCAAAAGATCCGTTCACCCCTTCCGCAGTGATCTTCTGCACCCGGATATCCAAAAAAACATGGGTGGGAAGCATCACCTTGAGCTTCATGATGTTTTGGCCTCATCAATACCGCCGATCATATAAAGGGCCTGTTCAGACCGGTCTGAAAATTTATCATCCAGAATCTGCCGGCATCCTTCCAGGGCATCTTCAATACTGACGGACCGGCCTTCATAACCGGTAAACTGTTCGGTCACAAAAAACGGCTGGGTCAAAAACCGTTCCAGGCGCCTGGCCCGGTGAACGGTCTGGCGGTCTTCTCTGGAAAGCTCTTCAATGCCCAGCATG
>JAZBPL010000054.1:0-10542 GCA_036351635.1 Desulfotignum sp. | reverse complement strand
GCATGGATTTGAACGCCACGCCCCGGTGACCGATGACATGGGACGTCCCTGGACCCGGGACCGGTTTCCCATGATTCTGGTTTATATCACCCGGCCCCTCCTGCCGCTGGCTTTGCTTTTTTCCGCCTATATTTTTCTGCGGGGTCACAACGATCCCGGCGGCGGATTCATCGCCGGGCTGATCACCGCCACGGTCCTGACCCTGCAGTATATTGCCAGCGGCATTGTCTGGACCCGGCCCCGGTTTCATTTTGACAACCACGTGATCATGGCCCTGGGGCTGATCCTGGCCCTTGGCACGGGCCTGACCAGCTGGGCCCTCAACTATCCGTTTCTCACCAGCACCTATGAATACGTCAAGCTGCCGTTGATCGGCAAATTTGAAATTGCCAGCGCCATGGCCTTTGATATGGGCGTATATCTGGTGGTGGTGGGGTCGGTGATGCTGATGCTGGTCAAGCTGGGATCCATCAATTCCGAGGATGCCCGGACCGTATCTTTCTCAGCCCATATGGATGAAACCCTGGAAGATAAAACCATTGAAAAGGAGACACATTGATGGAATGGCTGGTATCGGCATGTTTCGGGGTCATGATCGCCTGCGGGGTCTATCTCGTGCTGCGGGCGCGCACCTTTCCCGTAATTCTGGGCCTGACCCTGATGGGTTACGCTGTCAACCTGTTTTTGTTTCTCACCGGCCGCCTGCACACCAACCTGCCGGACATTATTTCCCCCGATCAGACCCGTTACGCAGACCCTCTTCCCCAGGCCCTGGTTTTGACCGCCATCGTCATCGGTTTTGCCATGATCGCTTTTCTGGTGGTGCTCTCTTTGCGCGCATTAGGAGAACTTGACACCGACCATGTCGACGGACAGCAGGAGAAACCCCCCGCATGATAAATCATCTGATTGTCAGTCCCCTGCTGTTGCCCCTGTTGATGGGGACCATAATTATCCTGAACGCCAACCAGCCCGTTGCCCGGCAGCGTATCCTGGGCCTTTCCTCCTGCCTTGCGGTCCTGGTCATGACAGGTATCCTGCTTTTTCAAAGTGCTGAAGGACCCATTCAGACATATGTGCTGGGAGACTGGCCCACCCCCTTCGGCATTGTGGTGGTACTGGACCGGCTCAGCGCCATGATGCTGTTTATTACCGCTTTGCTGGCCCTGCTTTGCCTGGTTCATGCGACCCGGGGTACCGACCGGGAGGGAAAGAATTTCCATGCCCTGTTTCAATTCCAGCTGCTGGGAATCAACGGGGCCTTTCTCACCGGCGACATCTTCAACCTGTTCGTTTTTTTCGAAATCATGCTGCTGTCCTCCTACGGTCTGGTGCTGCACGGCGGCGGGGGCCTCCGGACCCGGGCAGGCATGCATTATGTCATGCTCAACCTGGTGGGCTCCAGTATCTTTCTGGTGGGGGTGGGGATCCTTTACGCCCTTCTGGGAACCCTGAACATGGCGGACCTGGCGGTGCGCATGTCCCAGGCCCCGGCTGAAAACGCGGCCCTGCTCCAGGCCGCCGGCCTGATTCTGTTTGCCGTGTTTGCCTTGAAAGCGGCCCTGCTTCCCCTGTGCTTCTGGCTGCCGGATGCCTACGGATTTACCAGCGCCCCGGTGGCGGCCCTGTTTGCCGTCATGACCAAGGTCGGGGTGTATGTGATTCTGCGGGTATACTGCCTGGTTTTCAGTGAATATGCCGGGGTCGGAGCCGGCCTGCTGACCGCCTGGCTGCTGCCCGCTGCCCTGTTCACCCTGGCGGCCGGCGCTGCCGGCGTGGCAGGCAGCCGGGATCTGCGGCGGATCACCGCTTATCTGGTCATTGTGTCTGTGGGCACCCTGCTGGCTGTGATCGGCACCTTTCAAAGAGAGGCCATTGCCGCCGCCATTGTGTATCTACCCCATACCACATTCATGACCGCGGCCATGTTTCTGGTGACAGACCTGATCCACCGGCAGCGGCCGGATGCCGGGTCCGGTCTGGTCCCGGACCGGCCTGTGGGGCAGCCCACACTCCTGGGACTGCTGTTTCTGACAGCTGCCGTGGCAATTGGCGGACTGCCGCCCTTGAGCGGATTCTTCGCCAAGGTTATGATGCTCATGACGGTCAAAGACAGTGGCGGAGCCCCATGGATCTGGGGCCTGGTGCTGGGGGGCGGGCTGTTGACACTGATGGCCCTGGGCCGGGCCGGCAGTGTCATCTTCTGGAAACTGCTGCCGGCGGATGGCACGAGGAATGGCCGGGGAACCGCCCATGACCCTGTCCCTGTCTATGCGTTGGCAGATGTATTCCCGGCTGTGTTCCTGCTGGGCATCAGCCCGCTGCTGGTTCTTTTCGGCGGGGTGATCACTGAGTTTGCCTTTGCCGCTGCCGACCATGTCATAAACCCGGTTCACTATATCGAGGCGGTACTGGGACCGGACCGGTCGCTTCCGCTGCTCTATCCTTTCGGAGGTGAATAATGCCCGCATACCAAAAATCCCCCATTCCTGGAAACCGGTGGCTGCCCCATCCATTGATGACCCTGGTTCTGGTCATTATCTGGCTGTTTCTGGTAAATACCGTCACCTTCGGTCATCTGCTGCTGGGCACGCTGATGGGCATTGCCATTCCCTGGTTCACCAACCGGTTCTGGCCGGAACGGCCGAAGATTGCAAAACCATTTCTGCTGTTCCGGTTTTTCTTCATCACCTTTGTAACCGATGTAATTGTCGCCAATATCACGGTGGTGCGCCTGTTTCTTCAACCGGACATTTCACGGCTGCGGCCCCGGTTCATTGAAATTCCTTTGGACACACAGGACCCCATGGTGATAACCATTCTGGCCAGCGTGATCTCGCTGACCCCGGGAACCGTTTCCGCGGAGGTAAGTGAAGACCGGCAGACCCTGATTGTCCACGGTCTGGACGTGGCCGATGAAAAGCTTGCTGTTCAGACCATTAAAACCCGTTATGAAGCCCCTCTAAAGGAGATCTTCGCATGTTGAGTATCGCCATTCCCGTCGCCTTTGCCCTGCTGACGGCAGCCCAGCTGCTGAACCTGTACCGCCTGCTCAAGGGCCCTTCCCTTCTGGATCGCATACTGGCTCTGGACACCATGTATATCGATGCCATTGCCATGTTTATCCTGATGGGCGTATATTTTCATTCCGCCGTCTATTTTGAAGCGGCCCTGATCATTTCAGTCATGGGATTTATCGGCACCGTGGCCACCAGCAAATTCCTCATGCGGGGCGATATCCTTGAATAAAAGGAAAAACAAAAGGACTTTCCAATGATATTTGTAATTGAACTGCTTGTGTCATTTTTCCTGGTCGTGGGGGCGTTTTTCGCACTTGCCGGATCCATTGGCTCCTTTCGGCTGCCCGACTTTTTTTCAAGGCTCCACGGTCCCACCAAATCCACGACCCTGGGGGTGGGGGGCATGGCCATTGCTTCTGCCATCTATTTTTCTTTACATGGGGAGGGCATCAGTTTTCACGAGGTGCTGATCACATTGTTTTTGTTCATCACCGCCCCGGTAAGCGCCCATTTTCTGGCCAAGGCGGCCCTGCACCAGCGGCTGCACGAAAACAAAGCGGCCCTGCCTCCCGCATGTGAAAAGGAGACAGAGCCGCATGTATAAAAGCCGGGCCGGGGAATCCTTATGCACAAAACCACCGGCATTCCCCGGAATCCGGAGTCTTTTTACGCCCCGAACCACCAGCGTTCGGTATTTTTATGACCGTCCATTTCCATATGCGCAGAAATGGGACCATGGGCCAGTTTATTGTTGTGTGCCTCCACAATCTGGTTGAACATGGGAACGACTGCACCACCGTCATCTCTGACAAGGGACTGCATTTCAACATACATCTGCCTGCGTTTGGCTTGATCCAGTTCAGCCCTTGCTTCTATGAGCAGTTTGTTGAATTTGTCATTGGACCAGTGGGTATCATTCCAGGGTGCGCCGGCGGCATAGGCCACGGAAAACATCATGTCTTCAACCGGCCGGCCGCTCCAGTAGCATGCACTCCACGGTTTTTTGGTCCACACATTGTTCCAGTAGCCGTCACTGGGTTCTCTGACAACCTTGATCTTGATCCCGGCCTTTTTGGCGGTTTCCTGGTAAAGCATGGACGCATCCACGGCACCGGAAAATGCGGCATCAGATGCATGCAGATTAAAGGTGTGGTCCAGCATACCGGCTTTTTTCATATGAAATCTGGCTTTGTCCGGATCATAGCTTCTCTGGGGCAGTTCAGATGCATGGTACCGGTTGACCGATGCTATGGGATGGTCGTTGCCAATTTCTCCATATCCCTTGAGGATTGTTTTCACCATCTCTTCTCTGTCACAGGCCAGTTTCAAGGCGGTACGCACATCGACATCCGTGTAGGGCTCTTTGTCCACCAGAATGGGAAATGAATAGTGCATGGTACTGTTAATTGCTGTGACATTGATGTCCGGCACCCGTTTGAGCAGGTGAACGGTTTTCACATCTGCCCGGTCAATGGCATCCAGGCGCCCGGTTTTCAGGCCGTTGCTCCTGGCATTCACATCGGTGATGGCCAGGGTCTCCACCTCGGCGAAATAGGGTTTGTCCGGTTTGAAATAATTGGGATTGCGCTTTGTCAACCCCCGTACCCCGGGTTCCCATGATTCCAGGATAAAGGGGCCAGTGCCGATACCCTTTTCCCAGTCATCTCCTGTTGTGCCGTCGGGATAGATCCGCAAATGGTAATCCCCCATAATAAACGGAAAGTCTGCACTGCCTTCTGCCAGCTCAAAGGTGATTTCATAATCACCATCTGTCTTGATGTCGGTGATGCTTTTCAAAAACGGTTTGGCAGCTGATTTGGATTCTTCCCCCCGGTGGTGGTTGATGGAAAACACCACATCCTTGGCGGTCAAGGTTTTGCCGTTGTGGAATTCAACCCCTTTGCGCAGTTTAAAAGTCCATTTGTCAGCTTTTTCAGAAGCTTCCCAGGATTCAGCCAGTTCCGGAACCGGCTGAAAATTGTGGTCGATCTCCACCAGGCAGTTGCTCAGCTGGCATGACACGTTGATGGGAAAACTGGCCAGCAGGGTGGCGGGATCCAGGGAATCGGATGTGGCACCGCCGGTCATGGCCTGGCGGAACAGTCCGCCCATTTTCGGGGTCGCTGCCAAAAGATCTGTGGGCAGAAGGGCCGGGGATACGGCAGCAGCAAGCCCCAGGGCAGACACCTGGGCGATGAACTGGCGCCGGGAAATTTTGTTTTCCTTAAACAGGTCGGTTAAATGTGATAATTGACTCATAGTTCGGGTCTCCTTTTTAATTCAAGTTAGCGCGCTATCGCGCGGGCTGTCAGCCATTAGCTTTTAGCTGTTGGCTTAAAACGTAACAGCTAAAAGCTAAATACTAACAGCTAAAAGCCAGATGCTAATCAAAAGCCGGCATCAGATAAAGGAATCCAACCGTTCGTCCAGCAGGTTGTCCAGCCAGTCCGGGTCCATTTCCGGTATGGATGACAGCAGCTTATCCGTGTATTCATGGTGCGGGGGAGACAGCACTTTTTTCTTTGCTCCCTGTTCAATGATTTTCCCTTCCAGCATGATCACAATGTTGTCTGAAATGGCCTTGACCGTTGCCAGGTCATGGGTGATGAACAGGTAGGAGATATCGGTTTTGTTCTGCAGGTCCTGGAGCAGGTCCAGGATCCCTTCGGCCACCAGCTGGTCCAGGGCGGATGTAACCTCATCGCAGATAATAAGGTCCGGCCGGGCCGCCAGGGCCCTGGCAATACAGATGCGCTGTTTTTCACCACCGGACAGTTCCGTGGTCATGCGGTTGATATAGGTATCAGGTTCCAGTTCAATACTGGAGAGCAGCTCCCTGATCCGCGCATCCGCCTTTTTGCCGCGCATGCCAAAATAAAATTCCAGGGGCCTGCCGATCACCCGCCGCACCGTCTGCTTGGGATTTAACGCGGTATCCGGCATCTGGTAGATCATCTGCAGCCGCCGCAGGTTATCTTTTGTGCGGTGTTTCAATTCCAGGGGCAGGTCTTGTCCCAGAAAATTGATGCTGCCCTGGGTGGCCGGCAGCAGCCCTGTGATAACCCGGGCCAGCGTGCTTTTGCCGGAACCCGATTCCCCCACAAGGGCAACGGTTCTGCCCTTGCGCACCGTCAGATTGATATCCTCCAGCACATTTTCTTCTCCGGTATAGGTGGCAGCCACATCCTTGATGGTGAGAATGACATCCATTTTATCGGACTGGTTTTTGTCCTCGCGTAAAGACCGGACATTGAGCAGTTCCCGGGTATAGGCCTGTTTTGGTTTTCTGATCAGCGCACGGGTTTCTCCCTCTTCCACCAGCCGGCCGTTGCGCAGCACCATGATCCGGTGGGCCACCTGGGCCACCACGGCCAGGTCATGGGTGATATACAGGGCCGCCTTGTTCATCTTTTCCGTGATCTCCTTGACCGCGGCCAGCACCTCGATCTGGGTGGTCACATCCAGGGCGGTTGTGGGTTCGTCAAACACGATGATCTGCGGCTCGCAGGACATGGCCATGGCCACCATGGCCCGCTGGAGCTGACCCCCGGACAGTTCATGGGGATACCGGAAACCGATTTTCTCCGGGTCGGGCAGAAACAGCCGCCGGTATATTTTGATGGCTTCTTTCTGTGCCTCTGAATAGCTCATGATGCCATGCTGCACCGGGGCTTCCACATGCTGTTTGATGATCCTGTGGGACGGGTTGAAGGAAGCAGCCGCGCTCTGGGCCACATAGGCGATTTTAGATCCCCTGACCAGGCGCAGGTCTTCATCCGATGCCCCCAACAGCTCCACGCCGTCCAAAAGGATAGAGCCTGAGGCCAGACGGCATCCCTGGCGGGTATACCCCATGGCAGCCAGTCCGATGGTGGATTTGCCTGCACCGGATTCACCGATGAGTCCCAGGACTTCACCCTTTTTGAGCGTCAGGCTGATATCCTTGACTATAGGCTGCCACACCTCTTCGGAACAGGCTTCAATGTACAAGTTTTTTATTTCCAGTAAATTGGTCATGGTATTTTCCCTTTGCCGAACTTATTCATGCAGACCGGATGACAGGTGTAAAAACCAGTCCACGATCATATTGACGCCCACGGTTAAAAATGCGATGGCACCGGCCGGAATCAGGGGGGTGAATATGCCGAAAGTGATGGCACCGGCATTTTCCCTGACCATCCCCCCCCAGTCCGCCAGGGGCGGCTGTATCCCCAGACCCAGAAAACTTAACGATGCGATGAACAAAAAAACAAAGCAGAACCGCAGCCCGAATTCCGCTGTCAGGGGCGGCATGGCATTGGGCAGTATCTCATGGCGGATGATCCACCAAAGGCCTTCGCCCCTCAGCCGTGCCACCTCCACAAACTCCATGACCTCGATGTCCATGGCCACCGCCCGGGACAGGCGGTACACCCGGGTGGAATCCAGCAGGGCGATGGTAAAGATCAGCGTGGGAATGGAAGAACCTAAAACCGACAGGATCATCAGGGCAAAAATCAGGGTGGGAAACGACATGATTACATCGATGAGCCTGCTCAGCATCTGATCGATCCACCCACCCTTGACAGCGGCCACAAATCCCAGAACAGAGCCGAACAAAAATGAGAGGAATGTGGTTAAAAATGCCAGGGCAATGGTGTTTCTGGCCCCGTACACCATGCGGGTAAACAGATCCCTGCCGATATGGTCGGTTCCCAGAAAAAACTGGGCAGATACGGTTTCCCATACATCCCCCACCACAGCGGTTTCTTCATAAGGTGCAATCCAGGGGGCAAAGACGGCCACCAGGCAGTTCAAAAGCACAATGCCCAGACCGATGCGGGCGCTTAAAGGAGATTGTCTCAATAAACTCAGCACTAAAAATTCCTTTTTAGAATTGGGATTGTCTCAGTTTTGGATTGGACAGCATGGACAATACATCTGCCAGCAGGTTCAACCCGATATAGGTAATGGAAAAAATCAGCCCCGAAGCCTGGACCACCGGCAGATCCCGCTTGGCAACAGAATCCACCAGCAGCTGTCCCAGACCGGGATACACAAACACCACCTCCACAATCACCACGCCCACCACCAGATAGGCCAGGTTCACCGCCACCACATTGATGACAGGAGACAGTGAATTGGGAAAGGCATGGTGAATGATGATCCGCAGCCGCCTGATCCCCTTGATTTCTGCCATCTCAATATAGGCGGATGCCAGGACATTGATAATGGCAGCCCGTGTCTGGCGCATCATATGGGCGGTAACCACACAGGTCAGGGTCAGGGCCGGCAGCAGGATGGTATAAAATTTGCGCCCTATCCCCATGTGGGGATCGATCATGGCAATGCTGGGAAACAGTTCCATTTTTACGCTGAAAAGGGCAATAAGGATATAGGCCACAAAAAATTCCGGAAAGGAAATAAAGGACAGGGTGGTGGTGGAAATGACCTTGTCATACAGGGTATTTCTGTAGAAAGCGGCCAGGATTCCCAGCAGAATGGCCAGGGGAACGGCAATGAGCGCTGTTGTCGCTGCCAGAAACAGGGTGTTGGAAAACCGCCAGGAGATCAGCTCGGCCACCGGCCGGTGGTTGGCCAGTGAATTGCCGAAATCCCCCTGGACAAAAGCCTTGAGCCAGGCCACATACCGGGTATGGGGCGGCAGGTCCAGTTTGAGCTCCTTGCGGAGCGCCTCCACTGTTTCCGGGGTGGCAGACTGGCCCAGTACGGCATCAGCCACATCACCGGGCAGCAGTTCCACCCCGATGAATATGATCAACGAGATTACAAAAATCGTTACCACGCTTGCACCGATCCGTTTGAGAATGTGCAGGATTACATTTTTCATAGATAAATAACCATTTAATTAATTTGTTGCACATAATATATCGGGATCGAAGTATTTTTGTCAAGGTTTTATCCCGGGTCTGGATATTTGCCATAAGCAGGCCGGGTTTTCGATGACTCTGCGCAGCGCACTGTCCCCATCTCATCCCCTGTTGGTGTCCTGTACCCGAAATCTGCGGGGACCTGAGCGATCGCATTGCCAATCAGTGGGAAACATGGTATTGCCCATATCAGTGCATCAATGAAAATTTTATCGTATGCTATGGAATTTTTGGATATCCGGTTATTGAATCCAGCCACGGCAGATATACAAGGAAAATATCATGACCTCTGCAAATGATGACCAGTGCCGAAATTTATTGATCTCGCTGCGCAAAATTATCCAGGCCATTGACCAGCATTCCATTGTCCTGAAAAAAAACTTCGGTCTTACCGGCCCCCAGCTGGTTACGCTCCAGGCTGTATCATTTTATGCCCCCATATCCGTAACCCAGGTATCAAAGGTTGTCAGCCTGAGCCAGGCATCGGTAACAGATATCACCCAGCGCCTTGAAAAAAAAGGGTTTCTTTCCCGGACCAGAAGCAGCAATGACAAGCGCAAAACTGATATTGTGCTCACCCATAAAGGCGCCGCCATGCTGGATGCGGTCCCCCCCCTGCTCCAGGAACGGTTCACCCAGCGGTATGCAAAACTGGAGAGATGGGAGCAGTTGATGATTGAAAGTGCGTTTGAGCGGGTGGTGTCCATGATGTCTGCACAGGATTTTGATGCTGCGCCCATCATGATCACCGGAGAGGAAAAATAGGCAGCCTGCCTGCCGTTTCCCAGCAGACAGGCTGCGTAAATCCAAAAAAAGTCGGTACATTACTCCTTATTTCTTGTCAGAAAAACAAGAAAATGAGGAGAGACTCCTTGGTTGCGGGTTTCCCGCATTAGACTTTAATCTTCTTATAATCATCCTGCAGCCCTAAGTACAGGCTGATCATCATGACGATCATGACCATGGTAAAGGGCAGACCCACGGTGATTGCCACCGCCTGGATGGCGCCCAGGGCATCAGCCCCGCCGCCCACCAGCAGACAGGCGGCAATGAACCCCTGCAGGGTGGCCCAGAACATCCGCTGGAACCGCGGGGCATCCATTTTACCGCCGGCGGTAATGGAATCCACCACCAGCGAGCCGGAGTCGGATGAGGTAACAAAGAAAACCAGCACCAGGCAGATACCCAGAAAAGAAGTGATCCCGGTCAACGGCAGGTTTTCCAGCATCTGGAACATGGCCAGAGACACGTCAGTCAGGCCTTTTTCCGCCAGCTGACCGATGCCGGTCTGGATCTGCAGCAACGCGTTGCCGCCGAATGCCGTCATCCAGACAATGGTCACCAGGGTCGGCACCAGGAGCACGGCTGCCATGAACTCACGGATGGTGCGGCCCTTGGAGATACGGGCAATGAACATCCCCACAAAGGGTGCCCAGGAAATCCACCAGGCCCAGTAAAATACGGTCCAGCCTTTGTAGAATTTTTCATCGGGCCGGTCGATCCAGTTGCTCAAGGGAAAAATCCATTCTGCATAAGCGGCGGTGGTGTTGAACAACCCGGTGAAAAAATGCAGAAAAGAGCCTGCCACCATGACAAAAAACAGCAGGATAATTGCCATGACCATGTTGATGTTACTCAACAGCTTGACGCCG
>JAZBPL010000053.1:0-5106 GCA_036351635.1 Desulfotignum sp. | reverse complement strand
ATCGTGTGGTTCTATGTGGTCACCGGCGGTCTCAAAGCCTCCACCTGGGTGGGTGTGCTGCAGTTCTGCCTTTTGGTGGGCGGCATCATCCTGCTGGGATTTTACACCATCACAAGTCCCCTGTTCGGCGGGTGGTCCGGATTTGTGGCTTCCATGGGCACCCTTGAAGACAAATACATGCAGGTGCCGGGCCTGATCCACTTCGGACTGGGCAGCGGCGGGTGGACCGCGGTGATGATCCTCACCTACATGTTCGCCCTCATGGGAATCCAGTCATCGCCGGCCTTTACCCTGTGGAACTTTGGTATTGCCTCTCCCAAGCCCCTGGCCTGGCAGCAGGTGTTCATGTCCACATTCGTGGTGGGCCTGGCCCTGTTCTTTTTCACCGCTTTCCAGGGCATCGGCGCCCGGATCCTGATGATGGCCGGCAACCTGGCCCCCCAGGTGGACGGGGATGTGGTACCCATGCTCATGACCAAATTCATGCCAGGGCCGCTCATGGGCCTGGTGTTCATGGGGGCCATTGCAGCCATCCATTCCACGGCAGCTCCCTATATCGGCACCGGCGGCACCATTATCCAGCGGGATGTGTGGTGGCGGTATGTTAAAAAACAGGGCGGCTCGCACTCCGAGCAGATCTGGACCAACCGGATATTTGCCACCATCCTGGCAGTGGCTGCAGTTGTGGTCTCTTTGACCTCCACAGATGCCATCGTTATGATCGGCGGATTTGCCACAGCCTTCGGTACCATCATGTACATATGCCTGCTGGGGGTGCACTGGGGATTCAAATTCCCCAGCATCGGCGTGGTCCTGGGACTTATATCCGCCATTATCGCCTGTTTCCTCACCTATTATGTGTGGCAGTATCCTTTGTCCATCCATACAGCAGGCTGGGGTATTTTCGTAGGACTGGGCGTGGCATACCTGTGCCGGGGTCTGGGTCTGAAAGACAATGAAGAAACCATTGCCCGTCAGAAAGAGGTCAGAGAATGGCTCAACTCCATTGACGGACCCTCTGAAAAAGGCAAACGCTGGCGTGGATACATGAAAATCGCCGTTCCCATATGGTTTTTCATGGCCATCGGCCCAGGGGTGCTCATCGGCAACAAAGCCATATCCTTTGCCGGGTTCCCGCCCATCTGGTCCTGGCAGATCATCTGGTGGATCCTGGGCATCGTGATGATGTGGGGCCTGTGTTTTAAAGCGGAAATGTCCACCACATCCGCCGAACAGATCCGCCGGGCGGATGAGGAAACCATGGATGTCACCAAGGAAGCAGATGATATGTGACAACCTGGACCATTGATTTAACAAACTGAGACACAAAGGAGAAAAACCATGGCTCTGGAAGACAAATACCTAATTGCAACCCTTATTTTCTGCATATTGTTCGTGTCCTCATTCAGCTGGGGATGGTGGGGATAATCCCATATCATAATCTATAATACCAGGAAGAATTCCGGGCAAAGCCCTTTGTCCGGAATTCTTTATTTTTTGTACCCATGACCCTGAGCCACCGATTCTGGATATTCGCCCTGGCAGTTGCGGGCATCATTTTCCTGATTTTCGCAGGTATGGCTGTCTATATCTGGCTGCACCTGATCCCAGATCAGGCAAAGGTGTTGGCAGATTTCTGCAAGAGTCATGCAGCTGTGCTGATAGGCGGATTTCTTCTGCTGTGCCTGGTGTTCTGGGCCGCATCAGACCTGGTGTATGCAAATTACATCAAACCGGTGAAAAAAATGTCAACCGAGGTGGCCATGATTTATGCATCCAACCCCGCGTTGCGTATTTCTGTCACAGGAAACCTGGACATCCAGGCCCTTGCCAGAGCCATCAACACCTTTGCCGACATATTTGAAAACCAGAACCAGACCATTGCCCAGCAGGTGGTGGCTGCCAGAAAAGAGACCGAACAGGAAAGAAACCTGCTGGCAGCCATCATGGGGGAGCTGCCCCAGGGGGTGATCATCTGCAATGCCAGCGGCCGGATTCTGCTGTACAATTCTCTGGCCAAAAACATATTCTCCCGGACCAGGGACCTGGAAAAAACCGAACACTTCATGGGCCTGGGCCGTTCCATTTTCCACCTGGTGGACAAAGCGCTCATCACCCATGCCATGGAAGAGATCAATGAACAGCTGGCATCAGGGGAAAACAGTGCAGGCTCTTACTTTATCACCCCGGTTTCCGGCCATTGCCTGATCAGTGTGGAAACCATACCGGTCCTGGACAAAAACAACCGGATGACCGGGTTTATTCTGGCGTTCCAGGAGATCTCCCAGGACATCAGAAAATATGAATCCATCCAGGCGCATCTGGCACAGTTTCTTCAGGCACTGGAAAAAAAAAGCCCTGCTGCAGAAGGGTTTTACAAACTGTCCGATACTATCCAGGATATTTTTCTGTCCCGCCTGCCCTTAACCCGGATGGATCTGGCACAATTTCTTTTCCGGGTCCAGAAACTGTCCGGCCAGCTTCATGATATCAGAATCAATGTATATAACCGTGCGCAGAATGAACGGATCATGGCAGACACCTATTCTCTGACCCAGGCATTTGTGTTTCTGTTTAAAAATCTGGCAGACCTCACAGGCTGCACTACATTTGATCTGGCAGCTTCAACCGCCGATGACAGGGTCAAATGTGATATCACCTGGGAAGATACCCCTGCAAACATTGCAGATCTTGACACTGTCAAACACCGGCACATCAATGACCTGCCCGGGTTTACATCAGTTCTGGCCCTCAACAACACCCGGTTTGACATTCTTACTTCAGATAAAAAGACAAGTACCCATATCACCTTGTCCGTCAGAAAAAGTGCGGCTGTATCAGGGCCTGTAAAACACCGGACACCCATCATGGCAGGATCACGGCCGGAATTTTATGATTTTGACCTGTTCCAGGTCGATGACCGTAATAAGAATCTGCTGGATACCCGGTTAAAAGAGATCTCCTATACCGTATTTGATACGGAAACCACGGGCCTGAACCCGGAGGGCGGCGATGAGATCATTTCTATGGGTGCGGTGAGAATTGTCAACAACCGCATCCTTTACGAAGATGTTTTTGAGGAGCTGGTGGACCCCCGGCGGGATATTCCCATGGCATCCTACCGAATTCACGGCATCAACCATGAAATGGTGGCGGAAAAGGACCCCATTGAAAAAGTGTTGCCCCGGTTCCGACAGTTTGTGGCTGACACCGTTCTGGTGGGACACAATATTGCCTTTGACATGAAAATGCTTGCACTCAAGGAAGAAACAACAAACATACGGTTTGCCAACCCCATCTTAGATACCCTGCTTTTGTCCGCCATTCTGCATCCCATCCATGAACAGCACGACATGGAAAATATTGCAAAAAGGCTGGGCATAGACATTATCGGCCGGCACACAGCCCTGGGGGATGCCATTTCCACGGCACAGATTTTTTTAAAACTGATCCCAGTTCTGAACAGCAACGGCATTCTCACCCTTGGGGATGCCATCACTGCATCAAAAAAATCCTATTATGCAAGAGTAAAATATTGATTAACCGGTACAACACATGGTAGGGCTGGAAGTACTTGTGCAAAAAACAGGTTAATCTTAAAACCGGAGGCATTTTCATGAAAAAACCCTGGCTGATCGTTACAGGCCTATTTTCCGTTGCCCTGGCAATTGTGCTTTTCTGTGTGATTTTCGGCAGCTACACCAGCATGCTGCGGTCTAAAAACCGCATCAATACCGGCAAAAACATTATGGTTACCGCCTGCATGGACCAATTGCACCTTGCCCATCAACTGGTTTCCCAGGCCCCGGAGACCATACCCAGCCAGGAGATTTTTCGAATCGAGGAAAACACAAATCAGATACAGACCATCCTGACCCGGTTCCAGGCCTCTGATGCCCCCCTTGAGCCGGACCTGGTGACCGCTTTTGAAGATACCCAGGCCCGTCTGGCAAAGGACATGGACAACCTGACAACTGCAATGGGAAAAAACCACACCCTTTCCACTGAGATGGCAGACCTTTACCTGAAAATCATCTATGCTGCAAAACGCTACAACAAGGAGGCAGCATATTTTAAAAACAGGAAAAACGTTTTTCCCGGGTTTCTCACCGCCAAATGGTTCAATCTGGATCATCTGGATTTTCCCAGGATCGATTTGACCTGTTTTGCACCATGGGGGTTGCAATGAAAGCGGAAAACTTTCAAACAGCCTTTTTCAACCAGCCGGTATCTGCCATATTCCGGCCCAATATCGCCACCTGTCCCATGGACACACCGGTAAAAACAGCAGCCCAAAAAATGAGCCGGAACAATGGTGCCATCCTGATCAAAGGGGCAGACAGGCAGATCACAGGCATTGTCACAGATGCAGATCTCAGGGCAAAGGTGCTGGCACAGGAGATGGCCCCGGACACACCGGTCTCTGCTGTGATGTCATCGCCGGTGATCACTATTTCAGCAGATTGTCAGGTATTTGAAGCCTTTTTGACCATGATTGACAAGGACAAGCGCCACCTGGCCGTGTGCGGAAAATCCGGTGATATTTCCGGCATCATCTCTGAAAAAGACCTGATCGCAGCCCAGACCCGGGCCACATTTTTACTGTTGAAATCTGTGACATCCGCAAAAAAAATGGGTGATCTTGAAAATATCCATGCAAAACTGTGCGCCATGCTGCTGGATCCCATCAGCAACGGGGTGAACCCGGAACAGATCACCCGGCTGATAACCACCTTTTCAGATGCCATCCTGGAAAAGATCATGGCCCTGTCCCTTGCGGAAACAGGTCCCCCTCCCTGTGCATTCGTGTTTCTGACCATGGGATCGGAAGGCAGGGAGGAACAGACCCTGGTCTCTGACCAGGACAACGCCATTGTATATGCAGACCCGGCATCAGAAGCAGACGCACAAAAGGCCGAAGCCTATTTTTCCGGTTTGGCCAAACTGGTGTGTTCCCGGCTGGATATGGCAGGCTACCGGTTCTGCGACGG
Source organism: Desulfotignum sp. (assembly GCA_036351635.1). GTDB lineage: Bacteria > Desulfobacterota > Desulfobacteria > Desulfobacterales > Desulfobacteraceae > Desulfotignum. The sequence continues at coordinate 115 of JAZBPL010000053.1, read as the reverse complement.
GAACAACATGGCCCAGAACCCGAAATGGTGCCAACCCCTGTCTGTCTGGAAACAGTATTTTCACACCTGGATCCGCAAGGCCAAGCCAGAAGACCTGCTGTATTCCAGTATTTTT
>JAZBPL010000052.1:0-4682 GCA_036351635.1 Desulfotignum sp. | reverse complement strand
TTCTTTTTTTATTTTCCAATCATCTCGATATTACAAAAGACCCTGCCTTTACAGACAATCTGTTATATTTTCTGCTGGAAAGCCAGATACAATCAAACCCGGGCATCTAAATACAGTGATGCATCTGTAACCGGATCACCCGCAAGAGCATCAGGAGACGTTGCGGTTAAAAGAACCCTGCAAAGCAATCCATTCCTGTAAGGGCCGCCAGATTATTCCGACAAAAATTATAAAGTCAATGCAAAACAGGAGGTATGAAAATGAAATCACGTCATCTTTATATAGCCATGGTTCTGGCACTGGTATTTTTCTGGTTGACAGGTTCAGCCGGTGCCTGGAACAGCCAGAAGCGGTATTACGACCCGCATGGCAGCGGTTATACGTATGATAAGGACAAAAGGCATCATCCCCGATATAACCGTGGTTTTCCAAAACACAAACAATACAGGCATTATAAAAAAAAGCATTACAGGAATACGCCTTCCTGGAAGAATTACAACCGGCGGCTGCAATACCGGTTCAATGGGTTTTCCAAAAAACATTACCATGGATCAACCCACCGCTATGACACTGATTATACCTTTTCAGAGGGCTGGGAACTGGTCGGAAAGGACCGGCCGGAAAAAGCGCTGGATATATTCGGACACTTTGCAAAAAAATCACCCTATGAAGGGGAGGCAAAAATCGGCTTCGCTCTTGCAGCTGCCCAGAACAGGCGCATGTTTGATGGTGTCGTTGCCATGAGACGGGCGTTGAAATATGATCCGGATGCGTTGGACCAGGTGCCTGTTGATGACGCGCTCCGCAGAGAAATTATTGAGCTGACGGAAAACTACCAGTCACGGTTTCACGGCCTGAGCACATCAGATACCCATTTTATGGTAGCTTCCCTCTATTATCTCATAAACGATCTTGACCGCTGCATTGCAGCACTGGAAAAAAATCATGCTGCCGGTGATCAGGCAGTCAGCACCATGAATCTGTATCGTCTGGCCGGATATGAGGCATACAATTAAAGTCGGGTATGGTTTTACAGATAAAAAAAGGCCCTGCCGGATATTTTCAGAAAACCGTCAGGGCCTTTTTAAAAATTACCCGAAAATCTACTCAAATTCATGTACAAAAACATAGTCTGAATCCGGGTTGGCACTGTGGCAGGAGATGCATCCTTTGGGTTTGCCATAGGGTTTGGCCTTTCCCTTGGGGGAGTATTTGACCCAGAACCAGTCGCCGGCATCCGGGTTGTAGCCTTCCACTTTGTACATGACCGTGAGGGCCATCAGTTTTTTGTTGTCATTGTAGTTTTCCTTTACCACGATGGAACCGTTCTCCATGGGGGCCGAAGCCGATCCATAGGCGATGTCGTTGACATACACCTTGTGAAAAGATCCGTGGGGGGCATCTCCCTCCTGCATGCCCTGGTGGTCGTCCCAAAACTGCCACTGGGTATAGGGGGAGGTGGTGGAAATATGCTCCCAGAGTGCTTTTGGGTCCGGTCCCGGCATTTTCGCCATTGCCGATACACCCATGAATACTGCCAGACTAAGCATACTGATTCCTGTGATTCCTGCAATTTTTTTGACCATGGTAACGCCTTTGTTTAAATATTAATAAAAAAAGTGTCTCACTTAATGCATGAATTGTCGGGGGTGCTGGAAAAACCTTACACCGTTTTTATGTGGAGGCAAAATCTTCCGGATTGTTCTTTCATGCCATGCTTTGTTGTGTTCGTCGGGGCATGGCCGTTATTCATAGTCTTTGAAAAGGTCTTTCAATTTTTCCCGGACCTGGTCCGGCAGGCGCATGGGATTGTCATGGAAGCTTTCCATGCGGTCAAGTTTTTCCACTGCCTTGCGGATTATCCAGAGCTGTTTTTTGTAATTTCGGCAGAGGCTGCACATCATCAAATGAAACCGGATACCCATTCTGATCCGCAACGGCATATTTTCATCCATGGAACGGGAAATCAATTGTGATACATCTTTACACCTGAATGTCCAGTGGTTTATCATGGTTGTACCCCGTCTTTATTGCAGCCAGCTGGTTTCAATGCATTTCCGCATGAGAAACCGGGCCCTGTGAAGGATTACCCAGCAGTTTGTCGCAGTGACATTCAGAACCTTACAGATGGTCTGGGTGCTTTCTCCTTCCAGTTCCCGCAGAGACAGGGCATGGGCCGACCGTGCCGGCAGTTCGTGCAGGCATTTTCTGATGATATCCAAAAACGCTTTTTGTTCAAGCAGATGTTCCGGGTTTGATGCCCATTGTGCCGGACCGGTTTTCCATCTGCCATTGTGATCAAAACTGTCATGCATTTTCCGTTCATCCAGCTCCTGGTCTTCAAATACGGCATCCCGGTATTTTCTGCGCAGAGAATCGATGATTTTGTGTTTCAGGATACCGGTGAGCCAGGTTTTTTCAGATCCCCTGCCGGCAAAGCTGTCTTTTGCCTTCAGGGCAGCCAGCAGGGTTTCCTGGACCAGTTCCCGGGCCAGTTCCTCGTCTTGCACCCTGTAAAATGCAAATCCGTACAGGTAATCACCATAGGTGTCTACCCAGTCGGATGGCGGGCTTAATGTGCTGGCTTCATCGGCAGGCATGTATTTTCTCTAAACAGGCTCCATGTTGACAGATGATCGTAAGATAAAAGGTTGCTTTTTGTCAATTGTATATTAATGTATAATAAAGTCAAACAAAATTAATAAGGAGGCACCTGGCATGGCATGACTGGATACCATGCCTGAACCCGTGCGCTCTCACCTGGCAGATTTGCCCTGTTGGTGGGTTTTTCCCCTTTTCTGGCCAAAAAAGGGGTATCTGTAATCAAAAAGAAAAAAGAAAAGCGCATGGCTAATTATGAATATGATATCAGGATCATCGGCGGGGGTGCAGATCCTTGAGCCTGTCATCTGGATGAATGAACTGGGGAACACTGTATATGAAATCCATTATTTCCATGCTCAGAAAGCTCATACTCAGTAAACTGGAAAAACAGCAGCACCGGTATGAACAGCGGGGTTACAATAACCTGGAAAAGTTGTATAAGGTCATCCGTCCGGGGGATGTGATCCTGGTGGAGGGCCGGTCCGAGATGAGCCGGTTGATTAAACTGTTTACCGGCAGCCAGTGGAGCCATTGTGCCATGTATGTGGGAAATGCGCTTGTGGGCGGGGCTGGGGCGGCACAGAATGCCCTTGTGGAAAAATATGGTGAAGACGCCCGTCATTTGATGGTGGAAGCCTTTTCAGGTCAAGGGGTTATCGCGGCGGCTTTGAAAAAATATGAACACCACAATATCCGCATCTGCCGGCCTTTCGGCATCCTTGAGACAGACCTGAAACAGGTCATTGACCAGGTGACAGGCAAGCTGGGAATGCACTATGATGACCAGAATATACTGGCCATCGCCGCCATGGCCCTGCAGGCCATCTTCCGGCCGCTGAACAAGCTTTCCCTAAAGGCTTGCCTGGGAAACTGCAATGATTACCAGGTGATATGCTCGGGCATGCTTGCCCAGGCCTTTCAGCATGTGGGCTATCCCATTGTGCCGGCAATGACACCCAGGACATATAAAAGTTCCCGGAAAGCCCAGGCAGCCTATGATGACACCAATCCTTACGGTGGTGGCCTCATCATGCGGCATTACACCCAGATAACTCCCGGAGATTTTGACTTGAGCCCCAATTTTGAAATCATCAAATACAATATCCTGGGCAATGTGAGCTTTGATTACAAATCCCTGTGGGTGGAGAAGTTGTAACGTGTAAGGTTTTGAAAAACACGCCGACAGACTGATACACCAGGGGTAACCTGTGGATACCCTGGACAGGAGTGTTATAAAACAGATTCAAATATTTATACCGGCAGCCTGCTGCCTGGGCATTGCCGTTTCTCCGGACACCCTGGTGATGCTGGCAAATGATACCCGTTTATGCAATTCATGGAGGAGAGCATGAAAAAAATTGTGACTGTATTACTGGCTGTATTATTTATTTGGCCCCTGTCTGTTGTCATGGCAGGGGACACTGTTTCCATTGTTTCCAAGGAGACGGTGAAAACCTGGATGGACAAAGGTGACGTCACCATCCTGGATGTCCGCCAGGGAAGAGACTGGACCGCTTCCGAGTTTAAAATCATCACGGCCCAGCGGGTGGATCCGGGCAATTACACCGCCTGGAAAGGCAACTACCCGGCAAACACCCGGCTGGTGCTTTATTGCGCCTGACCCAATGAAGGCACCAGTGCCGGTCTGGCACGAAAGCTTATGGCTGACGGCTACACAGATGTCCACGCCCTCAAGGGAGGCTGGCAGGAGTGGTTCCGGGCAAAATTTCCTGTGGAAGAAAAATAAACCCCTGAACGCTGCATAAAGCGCCCGGGCAAATTAGTGGAATAAAGCCCTGACCATTTACAAGACATAAACGGTCAGGGCTTTTTGATAAACAACCCGGGCGAGCGGTATTGTCGATGAAATATTACAAGAAAAAATATTCGTCATCCCAGCTGATTTCAGTGACAGGGTTGATATTGAAATCATTTATAAAATACCGGGTTGCTTGTTGTTAAATGAATATTATTGTATAATAAAGTTAAACAAAATTAATAAGGAGGAACCTGACATGGCACGACTGGATTCCATGCCCGAACCTATGCGCTCTCACCTGGCAGATTTGCCCTGCCCC
>JAZBPL010000051.1:0-4246 GCA_036351635.1 Desulfotignum sp. | reverse complement strand
TTTCCGGGTGGGTCCTGACACTGCCGCCCCTGGGCATGGACCTGGAATCGTTGGAAGCCATGATGGCCATGAACCAGCACCATATTCCCATCATGCTCAGTTCCGGTCCGATCCTGGGCAACACAGGGCCGGTGACCATTCCCGGCATGGTGGCCCAGGCCCATGCGGAAATTCTGGCCTGTATCACCCTGTCCCAGCTGGTGTCACCGGGTGCGCCTATTGTGTACACCAGTTTTGCCAGGGGCATGAACATGCAGACCTCCAATATTTCCATGGCAGGGCCGGAGTTTGCCGTATTAAAGGTGGCCATGGCTCAGATGGGGCAGTATCTGGATCTGCCGGTGCGCATGCCCGCCATGCTGCGGGATGCCAAAATCCTGGATGCCCAGGCCGGGTTTGAAACCGGTATGGTGGGGACCCTGACATCTCTGAAGGCGGATCTCATGGATGGGATGCAGCTGGACACGGACATGGTGGTGGATTATGCGGACATGGTGTTCTGTAACGACTGCATGGCCTTTATCCGCCATGCCATGCGTGATATTCCAATCGATGCCGACACCCTTGCTCAGGATGCGGTTGCCCAGGCCGGTCCCGGCGGCAACCTGCTGGCTTCTAAACATACGTTTGCGCATTTCAAGACCGAACTGTGGCATTCGGATCTGTTTGACCATGACAACTGGGAAAAATGGGAATCCAAAGGGGCGAAAACCATCCGGGAAAAGGCATTGGAACAGACCCTGGCCATGCTTGAAAAAGAGCCTAAGATGCTTGTGACTGAAAAACAGGCTGCGGCCATTGATGATATTGTTGACAGAGCCCTGGAACAGAAAAAAGCGCAGTGATTTTTTAATCCTGGATGCCGTCCACGGTGAATTCTTTCTAACCGTCAATTCATCTAATTCAGGTCCTCAGGGCCGTCAAGTTATTTTGACACAAAAAGCACGAAGATACCCTTTCTTCGTGCTTTTTGTGCTTTTTGTGGCTTAAAAAAAAGTCAGTTGTCTGTCTGATAGATGATTTTTAATGTTTCTGCGTGTGGTCAGGCTGTGCAGATCCATATTTTTCGGATGGGTTTTCTCCAGTCTGATTTTCATGGTTGACAGCCGGCCGGCAAAAAAATTACATATAAAAAATAACAGGGGAGGGTGATATGTGCAAAAAAATAATGCTGATCATATGGGCAGCCCTTTTGTTGTTTGTGTTTCCCGCCCAGGGGTTTGAAAACAAACGCCAGGAGATGGTTGCCCGCCAGATAGCCGGGCGGGGTGTGTCGGACAAAGCCACCCTTGATGCCATGCGTTCGGTTCCCAGGCACCTTTTTGTTCCCGATTCCCAGCAGGCCTATGCCTACCATGACCGGCCATTGCCCATCGGTTACGGCCAGACCATTTCACAGCCCTATATTGTGGGGTATATGACACAGATCATCGGTCCGGACAAAGACCAGCGCGTCCTGGAAATCGGCACCGGATCAGGATACCAGGCAGCGGTTCTGGCACAGATTGTGGACATGGTCTTTTCCATTGAAATCATCGCCCCCCTGGCGGACCGGGCCCGAAAAACTATCGAACAGCTGTCCTATGACAATATACGGGTCAAGCATGGGGACGGGTATTATGGATGGGAAGAACATGCGCCGTTTGATGCCATTGTCGTAACCGCGGCCGCCGAATATATTCCGCCGCCGTTGCTGGCCCAGTTGAAACAGGGCGGTAAAATGGTCATTCCGGTGGGGTCGCCTTTCCTGACCCAGCAGCTGATGCTGGTGACCAAAAAAGGAGACGACATCATAACCCGGGCGCTTTTTCCGGTGCGCTTTGTCCCGTTTACCCGCAGTGACGAAAAATAAGGATATCTTTCGTTACCAGATTGCCCTGGGACTTGTTTCTGCTGCTGTCATCGGGTTTCAACTGGCCCTGATGTGGTATTTTTCCAACACCCAGTGGAATCATTTCGCCTTTATGGTGATATCCGTGGCATTACTGGGATTCGGGGCCTCCGGCACCTTTATCACGGTGTGCCGTCCCTGGATCATGAAACACAGCAACCATGTGATTGCCGGTGCCATGCTGTGCAGTGCTTTTTTCATGACCATCAGTATCAGCCTGTGTCAATGGGCACCTTTCCGCCTGGATGCCATGCTGCTTTTTTCCCACCCGGTGCATGTATTCCGCCTCAGCGCCACCTACCTGGTATTGTTTATCCCGTTTTTCTGCAGCGGGCTGGCCATCGGCCTGATATTGATCAACAACGTTGAAAAAATCGGTGGGTTTTATTTTGTCAACCTGGTGGGTTCAGGCCTCGGTGGAATGGGAACCCTGTTTTTTTTCTGGATATTTTCCCCTTCCGAGCTGCCCGGGGCCATGGCAATACTGCCCGTTGCAGCAGCCATCGTTTTCGGGCAACAACATCGGGTTTTGCATATTTTCACCCTGGTCGTCCTGGGGGTGATGATGTTTTTTTTCATTGTCCCGCCGGCACTGCAGGTGTCTGAATATAAAGGCATCCGCAAAACCATGCAGCTGCCAAAAGCACGGACTATCCATGCACAGCCCACCCCTTTCGGGTTTATCCAGGTTGTCTCCTCCCCTGTTTTGCGGCATGCACCAGGGGTCAGCCTGCAGTTTGACCAGAAAATTCCCCGGGTAGATGCGTTTTTTGTGAATGGGGAATGGCTGGGTCCGGTATTTGATATCCAGCAGCAGCGTCTGTCAGGCGGCCGGCATATTCTTGATTTTTCCCCCATGGGGCTTGCCTTTCGCATACAGGATCCTGAAACCATTTTGTGTCTGTCTTCCGGCACCGGCAGTCTGGTGTCACAGGCGGTTTCCCATGGCCCGGATCATATTACAGCCCTGGAAAAAAATCCGGTGATCCCGGAGCTGATGCATGCTCTTTATGGCGCAGCATCGGTGTATTCGCACCCAAAGGTAAGCGTTGTCCCAAAGGATGATTACACCTACCTGGTCTCATCCCGGCAGAATCATGACCTGATCGTGCTGCCGGTGCTGGATGCCTTTGGCGGGTCATCCGGGTTGTATGCCCTCAATGAACAATACCATCTGACCCAGCAGGCGTTTGCACTGATGTGGGAACGGTTGTCCGATAACGGCATGATCAGCGTGGCCGCCTGGCTGGATTATCCGGTGCGCACCCCCCTGCGCCTTGTTGCAACCTTGGTGTCCATGCTGGAATCCAATGGTATTGACCACCTGGAAAATCATATTGTGGCGGTGCGCAGCTGGAACATGGTTGGTTTTGTTGTGAAAAAATCGGTGTTTACACCACAGCAGACAACGCTGGTAAGAGAATTTGCCCTGGAGATGAACTTTGATCCGCTGCTGCTGCCCGATATCGGCAAAGCGGAACGTATCCGGTTCAACAAATTACAGGACCAGGATTTTTTTACCTTTGTGGATCGATTGATGGGTGACACAAAAGCGGATTTTATCCGCCGGTATGAATTCAATATAGCCCCTGCCGTTGAAAACAAGCCGTATTTTTCACAATTTTTGAAACTGGCGCATCTGCGGGATCTGAAAGAATTTTTCAGCACCGCTTCCATTCCTTTTCTGGAGCTGGGCTACCTGCTGCTCATGATGACCTTTATTCAGGTGAGCATCTTTGCCGTGGTCCTGATCGTGCTGCCGCTGGTTGTCCGCAGGTGGGAAGGGTCGCACAAATGGTGGACAGCCGTATATTTTGCTGCACTGGGACTGGGGTTCATGGGCATTGAAATGGTGCTGATCCAGCGGTTTGTCCTGTATTTCGGCAACCCACTATATGCAGCGGCAGCCGTGATAAGCGGGGTGCTGATTTTTTCAGGTGTGGGCAGTTATTTGTCTTCGCGCCTGTCATCAAGCCGCCGGACCATCATGGGGTGTCTTTTGTTCATTGTAGCCGGGGCGCTCGTGTACATGTTTGTGCTGACACCCCTCTTACAGCAGACCATTGACCTGGCCTTTCCGGTGAAAATCGTGTTCGGCCTGTTTTTTATCGCGCCATTGTCGCTGTTGATGGGAATGCCGTTTCCCCTGGGACTGCGCCTGGCCCGGAGAACCAATCCCTTGAACATCAGCTGGGCCTGGGCCATCAACGGGTGCTGTTCGGTTATCAGTGTGGTGCTGGCAACCATCATTGCCATAGAATTCGGCTTTGTTGCCGTCATGGCCGCGGGTGCCGGCATGTATGGCACGGCCTGGACTGCCACGGTTTTGATGTCACCAAAATAACTGGTGCCGAT
>JAZBPL010000050.1:0-35001 GCA_036351635.1 Desulfotignum sp. | reverse complement strand
GTCTTTGCCACTAAACTTTGAACATTTCCCTGGTCAACCATGGAGCCTTTTACAAGCTCCGGCCTTCAGGCCGGGGTAGTTGACAATACCCTTATTATATCATTTATTCGGCATAAAATCCAACTGGCTGTTATCCGCCATCCGACGCAAGATCCGGTTTCCAGAGCACCTCATACAGTTCTCTTCGCCGGCTTTTCAGGTTGCGCACACTGCCTTTCTGCCGCAGTTCTTTCAACAGGTCCAGATCCAGGTCCACCATCAGGGTCATTTCCGTGTTGGGGGTGGCTTCCGCGGCAATGGCATCATGGGGAAAGGCAAAGTCGGACGGGGTGAAAATGGCGGACTGGGAATACTGAATATCCATATTTTCCACCTTGGGCAGGTTGCCCACGCTGCCGGAAATGGCCACATAACACTCATTTTCAATGGCCCGGGCCTGGGCGCAGCGCCGTACACGAAGATAGGCGTTTTTGGTGTCTGTCCAGTAGGGCACACACAGCAAGGTCATGCCTTTGTCGGCCAGGTACCGTGACAGTTCGGGAAATTCCACATCATAGCATACCAGCATCCCGATCTTGCCGATATCGGTATCAAAGACCCGCAGAGCACTGCCGCCCCTGAATCCCCAGTACTGGGCCTCATCCGGGGTGATGTGCAGTTTGTCCTGGGCATCCCAGGTGCCGTCCCTCCGGCATAAAAAAGCAACATTGTACAGATCGTCTCCCCGCAATAATGGCAGGCTGCCGGCTACAATATTGATGTTATAGGAAATGGCCAGGTTTACGAAGGCTGCCCGGATATCTTCAGTGTATTCACACAGAGACCGCATGGCTTCTGCCGGGTTCTCTTGGTTGAAGTTTTTCAGCAGCGGGGCATTGAGCAGTTCCGGGAACACGATCAGGTCCGAGTTATATCCGGCCATGGCATCCACGAAAAAATCCACCTGGTGTAAAAACTCATCCAGATCATTGAATGACCGCATCTGCCACTGGACAATGCCGATGCGGGGATAGGCCTTGCGCCCCCCGAACAGCACCTGTTTTTTCTCATAATAGATGTTGTTCCATTCCATGAGCACGCCGTATGCATCGGACTGGGTGTCTTCAGGGATATAGTTTTTCAAAATTTTTTTGATGTGAAAATCGTTGGACAGCTGAAAGGTGAGCACTGGATCGTATATTTCGGTGGCTTTGACTTTTTTAATATATTCCGCCGGGGTCATCTCTTTGGCATGTTTGCCGTAGCCGGGTATCCGGCCCCCGAAAATTATGCTTTTCAAATTCAGGGTTTCACACAGCTCTTTTCTGGCATCGTACAACCGTCTGCCCAGGCGCAGGCCCCGGTAATCGGGGTCCACAAAGATATCCACCCCGTAGAGGGCATCTCCTTCCGGATCATGGCTGGTCATTTCACCGCCGCTCACCACGTCTTCATAGGTGTGGCGCTGTTTTTCAAATTCCTGAGAATTGACGATAATGGCAAGGGCAGCGGCAATCACTTTGCCCTTGTCTTCGATACAGATCTGGCCTTCGGAGAAATGGTCGATCAATACGGCGAATTCTTCGGGGGTCCAGGCGCCGCCCATTCCTGAGTACACCAGGTCCATGATGCGTTTTATGTGGGGGTAGTCCTCTTTTTTCAGACTTCTCAATGTCAGTTTGTAGTCAGTTTGTTCTGTGTCGGTCATGTCAGTTCCATTCATTTGATATCAGGTCTCAGATTTTTTTCATGGGTTCACGGGGTGGGTTATATCTGTTTGGTTCATTTAGGTTTTTCAGGCAGTGAGCAGGCATTGGTAATTTTGGGGGTAAACCGCCGGGGAGGGGTTAAAAGGGGTTTTTCGGCTGCATTTGCCATGCCCGCCAGCATCCTTGCAAATACATACTGGTGAAAGGGATACAGCACATACCAGTAGGCAATGCCGAAAAGGCCTCTGGGAAGAAACCGGGACAGGAGTGTCAGCTCACATCGGTCCGGTCCTTTCGGGGTGAGAAAGATTTCCAGAAGGGCCTGGCCGGGGAGCTTCATTTCCGCCACCAGCAGGAGGCGGTGCGGTTTTTCCACTTCCAGAACCCGCCAGAAATCCAGGGCATCTCCCACCTGCAGGGTGTTTTGTGACCGCCGGCCCCGCGTAAGGCCCACGCCGCCGGAAAACAGATCCATTATCCCGCGGATCTTCCACAGCAGGTCTGCTGCATAATACCCGGTATTCCCCCCGAGCTGTTCCACCGCCGGCCACACTTCCCGGGCCTCTCCCGCAACCGTTGCCCTGTATCCGCATTTGAGGATGGTGCCGCCGGAATAGTCGGAATCCCCGCAATGGGTCCACTCCGGATATAAAAGTGCGCCGGCATCGGTCCAGCAGGTATCCACCTGCTCCTGACGGATCCGGTCCAAAGCCCGGGCCATGGCCTGGTCACAGGAAAGCAGGTCCTGGGGGATGATTTTTGTGATGCGGTTCTCGGTACACACCGTGGGCAGGCTTAAGCCTTCAGCAAGAGGTCTGGCAATGGCTGCCGGCACCGGGGTCACCAGGTGAATCCACAAAGAGGACAGCCGGGGGGTCAGCACCGGTACCGGTATCATCACCGGCGCCGGCAGGCCGGCCTGCCGGGCGAAGATGGCAAACAGATCTTTGTAGGACACGATATCCGGACCCCCGATGTCAAAGGTCTGTCCCCGGATCTCCGGGTGTTCCAGGCAGCCTTTCAGGTACCCCAGCACATTGGTGATGGCAATGGGCTGGGTGGGCATGCGCACCCATTTCGGGGTGATCATGATGGGCAGCCTTTCCGCCAGATACCGCAGGATTTCGAAACTGGCGCTGCCCGATCCCAGGATCATGGCGGCCCGGAGTATGGTGGCCGGCACCGGCCCGCTCTGCAAAATGTTTCCCACCTCGTTTCGGGACACCAGGTGCCTGCTGATATTTTTGTGGTGGATATCCCCCAGTCCCCCCAGATAGATGATATGTTCGGCCCCCTGGTCTGCCGCGGCCCGCACCATATTGGCTGCCCCGGTTTTGTCCGCATCCCGGTATGCGCCTTTCCGGGATATCATGGAGTGCACCAGGTAGTAGATGGTCCCGCACCCGGCCACAGCCTTCTGCAGGGAACCTGTGTCCATGATATCCCCTGTGACCAGTTCCACATTGGCATCACTGCCCCAGGGCCGGCCGGCCATTTTTGCAATGGTTCTCCCCATGGCCCGGACCCTGTACCCGGCATCCAGCAGCAGGGGAATCAGCCGGCCGGCCACATATCCTGTGGCCCCGGTCACCAGAACGGGTTTGTCTGTTTTTTTATGCATGGCTTTTCCCTGGTTATAATTTTTTGTAAATTACCAAACCCCATGGGAAAACACCACAAAAATATGGAGATCGGTTTCCTTGCTTGCAAAAGAGGTGATCCCATATCGACAAACGATTTTGCTGCAGTGCTGCCAGCAGGCTTGTCTTCAGGGCCATTATCTGGTAACACCACGGAAATGGCCCCTTTTTTGGAGAAAAACATGGAAAACAAAATGTTGCCCGCCTGTCTTTCAGCCCTCTTTTTGATTGTTTTTGTCTTACTTCATACCAGTGCATGGGCCCAAAAAAGTCCATATGACTGGGCATTGATCCAATTGGATTACATAAGACAGGAAAAGGTGGAGCACCTGAGACGGTTTACCCGGCGCATGCATGATCTGGCCCAAAAAGCTTCAGATGACCAGCGGGTGATCGCTTTTTTTGAAATGAACAGACAGTATCACCATGCTGCCATAAACGATAAACCGCCTGCTTCACTGACGGACAAGGTTGCCGAGATGCGGCAGGATTTTGACCAATACTACATTTATAATTATTTCAGTTTTTATGATATTTTATTTGTCGATACACAAGGAACAGTATTCTATAGTATCCGGAAGGAAAAGGATACATATCTGAATCTGGTCGATGAGAAAGCGTTTGCCGGTGTTCTTGGGGAGGTTATTGCACAGAAGCCTGAACAGGAAGTTTTCGTCGATTTTTATCATTACAGCCCATCATCTGAACCGGCCGCTTTTTTCATTGAACCGATTATCCATAACGGTGTTCAGGAAGGATGGATTGTTCTCCAATGCGCCATAAACAGATTGAACTCCATTTTTTCTTCTACCGATGATCTGGGGCAAACCGGAGAAACTTTTCTGGTCAATGAAACCGGATTTATGCTCACAGAATCATATTTTAAAGGTGATTCAACAATTTTGATGCAGCAACTGGATGACAAGAACATCAGGGCAAAATTCACGGACAGATTCGGTCACAGGGTTGTCACTGATTATCGCGGGGCAACAGCATTGACTTCATTCGAGGTGTTTGATTTTTTGGGCACAAAGTGGCTGGTTGTCGCAAAAATTGATAAAGATGAGATAACGACAAACCATTATCTGCGGCAAAAAAAATACTACAAAGATCTGTTGCTGGATTATTTGAAAACGTCTTCTTTCTCTGTATATGGGGCGGCCCCGGTACAGAAAAATCATCCGGCGGCATTCAGGGTAGATATGGATGAATTTCTGAAAGCAAAAAATGGGGAGCTGCTTGAAACATGGGGCGTCAGCACGTGTACGGCATTGATCGCAACTGTCCCGGAAAAGTTTTGTTACCTGGCACATATCAGTCCACTGGACAAGGTATACAATGGTTCCGGCACCAATATTTTAGAACAGATCACCAAAAAAATTAAAAATTTTGATATTTATCCCTACGAAATGCAGGATGTCGTTTTCGTGGCAGCTGCGCCACACCTTGACAGTATTTCCAATATTATTGATCAATTGATCGAAGAGGGTTTTTTCCTTTCCCAGATAAAAATGGCATATCACCCATCTGCCAGTTCGGTTGCCGTGTACAGCGATTACCAGAAAAACCGGGTGGTTTTTGAATGGATTTTACAAACCGATACAGACAAAAAATTTGTTTCTGATATGGAACAAACGGTTAATATGGGCGACATTATTGAAAAAATCATGCACCACAACAAGGAAGGATAGATATTTTTGTACCTGAATTTCCCACTTGGCACAAGGGCTGGTATTGTGCTATAGCCTGAACAGAGGTTCCATAAAATTTCGTCAAATTTTTACGGGGAGGTGCTGCCTATGGGTTAACTGAATATCGCATTATCCTGGTACGTTATGTCATTTTCTGCAAAAATGCCTGATTTTTATAAGGAGATATGCCCAATGAAGAAGATACAGATCTTGTTTGTCGTTTTATCCGTCACCCTGATGTTTGCCGGAACGGTTGCCGCAAAAACAACCTTTCTCGGCATCGGCACCGGCGGCACCGGCGGGATTTATTACCCTTACGGCGGCGGTGTGGCTGAAATCTGGTCCAAACATGTGGACGGTGTCAAGGCGGTGGCGGAAGTCACCGGCGCCAGTGTGGAAAACATCAAGCTGGCCCACAAGGGTGAAACCGTCATCGGCCTGGTCATGGGGGATGTGGCCATGGCAGCCTACAACGGCACCGATGCATTCAAAGATAAAAAACAGAATGTGCTCTCTTTGGCCACCATGTATCCCAACCTGTTCCAGGTGGTGGCGTTGAAAAAAAGCGGCATTACCAATATTGCGCAGGTCAAAGGCAGAAATATCAGCACCGGGAGCCCGGGCAGCGGTACCAATTTCATGGCCGAGGCGGTTTTGAAAGCCCTGGATATCCCCCTGGATTCTTACAAAGACAGCCGGTTGTCGTTTACTGAAAGCGCCAATGCCCTGCGGGACGGTACCATCGATGTGGGGGTCTGGTGTGTGGGACCGGGCACCAGCTCCATTCTGGACCTGGCCACCACCCATGAGATCACCATCCTGCCGTTTACAGCGGAACAGACCGAAAAAATTCTGGCGGCCGAGACCACCTATGCCGGGGTGGAGCTGTCCGGTGGTGTATACCGGGGTGTGGACCAGGATATCCCCACCATCGGGGTATGGAACGTGATCATCTGCCAGGCTTCTCTGGACACAGACCTGGTGTATGAATTGACCAAAGCCCTGTTTGAAAACAACGACTATCTGAAGAAAATCCATCCCACCGCATCCTATACCGTCCCTGAGAACACGGTAAAGTATTCACCCATCCCGCTGCATCCGGGAACCATCAAATACCTGGAGGAAAAAGGTTTTGCCGTTCCTGAAAAAATGATGCCTTGACCCGCACGCAACCGGGAATGAAGATGATAACCAGGCCGGTAACTGTTGTTGCCGTGTGCCTCTCCGGCCTGGTTTTACTGCTGATCGGGGCGGTCCTGCTGATTCCGGCAGGCCTGGCGCTGCATGTCACCCTGGCGGGGGATGATATCCCTGTCCTGGTCCTGCCGCTGGCACCGGGGGAACGGTTTACCCTGCACTACTATCATTCGGTCGAAAACGCCCCCATATGGGAAGTACACAGTATGGACAGATCCGGCACCATTTTCATTGAAGAGGAACGGTATGAAAAATTCGGTGCCGGGATGGGGAAAATGCCCGGAGTGGGCCGCATGGTGAAACAGGGAAAACAAGAAGCTGTTGTGGACATGCACATGCCTGTAGGGGAGTTTGTTTTGCGGGTGGGCAGTCCGGGGGTGGACCATACCATTATCTGGCGGGGCCAACGGTTCAACCTGTCCAAAAAAATTCCCCATCAGCGGGTGCGGTTTACCGGCCGGGCCGTGACACTGTTTCAGAAGATGCAGCTTCTTCAAGGATTCGGAAAGGCCGGGCCATGGCATGAACCCATGTAACCGCAGAGGAAAACCAATGACTGACACAGGTATTTCTGAAAAATCAGCGCGTCCAGATGTAACACAGGTTACTCAAGGGCCAAACCAGATTCTGGTGAAAACCACCGCCTGGGTGGTGATGGTAATTGCCGTTGGCCTGAGCCTGTACCAGCTGTATACCGCCGGGGTGGTGGCCCTGACCGCCCTGGTCCAGCGCTCCATCCACCTGGGGGCTATTCTCAGCCTGGCGTTTTTGCTCCGGCCGGCGTTTGCCGGCGCAAAAAAGAACAGGCTGTCCTTCTGGCTGGTTCTGGACTGGGTTCTGGTGGCTTTGTCGGTTTACTGCACGTTTTACATCTGCAGCAACCTGTCGGACATCTTTGACCGCCAGGGAGACTGGCTGATGCAGGACCGGATTGTCAGTATCATGGGGGTGCTGCTGGTGCTGGAAGCCTGCCGCCGCGTCATTGGGTTTTTCATGACCACCATCTGTGCTTTGAGCATTGTGTATGCCTTTTACGGGCCCTACATGCCCGAACTGATTATCCACAAAGGCTATAGTGTGGAGCGGATCGCCACCACCCTGTGGCTCACCACCGAAGGTATCTTCGGGCTGCCCATCGGTGTGGCTGCCACCTTTGTGTTCGTGTTTGTGCTGTTCGGCGCCATCCTGGAAACCACGGGCGGGGGCGCATTTTTCATTGATATGGCCTATGCCCTGACCGGCCGGTTTTCAGGCGGTCCTGCCAAGGCCTCCGTGGTGGCATCGGGATTCATGGGATCGGTGTCCGGATCTGCTGTGGGAAATGTGGCCGCCACCGGGTCATTCACCATCCCCATGATGAAAAAGGTGGGATACCGTCCCCACATGGCCGGGGCCATCGAGGCGGCCGCCTCCACAGGGGGCCAGCTCATGCCGCCCATCATGGGGGCCGGGGCGTTCCTGATGGCGGAATTCACCAATACCAGCTACCTGACCATCATCAAGGTGGCCCTCGTGCCTGCCATCATGTACTATATCACCGTGCTGGTGTTCGTGCATTATGAAGCCAAAAAATTCGGGTTGAAAGGCCAGCCAAAGGAAAGCCTGCCGAAAATTGCCAAGGTGATTAAGAACGGCCTGCATTTTATCATTCCTGTGCTGATACTCATTTATGTGCTGATGGCCAATTATTCGCCCATGATGGCCGGGTTCATTGCCGTTGTCAGCACCCTGTTAATAAGTATTCTGATGAATTTCATCAGATGGATTATCCGCAAAGAGAACCGCATCCGTCTGTCAGAATTTGCGGCCAAAGAGGGCGGACTGCTGATCAAGGCCCTGGAAAACGGGGCCAAAAATGCGATCATGGTGTCTGTGGCCTGCGCCGCCGCCGGGATCATTGTGGGCATGGTCAGTCTGACGGGCATGGGGCTGAAATTTTCCAGCCTGGTGCTGGAACTGAGTTTCGGCATCAAGGCCCTGGCCATTCTGCTCATTGCCGGAGCCTCCCTGGTGCTGGGCATGGGACTGCCGGTCACGGCCAGCTATATCGTTCTGGTTACCCTGGCCGGCCCGGCCCTCATGGACATGGGGGTACCCATCATGGTGGCACACATGATCGTGTTCTGGTATTCCCAGGACTCCAATGTAACCCCGCCGGTGAGTCTGGCCAGTTTTGCCGGGGCAGCCATTGCAAAGGCCAGTCCCATGCGCACCGCATTCGCCTCCTGGAAACTGGCAAAAGGGCTTTACATCATCCCCCTGGTTATGGCATACAGACCACTTCTGGGAATGGGCGATAATTATGAACTGCTGCACTGGGAGGTCATTTTGACCATGATCACCACCACCTTGGGGCTGGTGGCCTTTGCCTCGGCCCTGGAACGTTTTTTCATACGGCGGGCCACTTTGTTGGAAACCGGGCTTTTCTGGCTGGCGGCCGCAGGGTTGCTGTGGACATCCTTCTGGACCGAGGCGGCGGGATTCATCCTGCTGGTGATTGCCCTGGTCCTCCAGAAATTTTCTTCCGGAATACCGAAAGACGGATGACCGGTGACTACCCCCTTGGCCGGCCAGTGACCGGTTGTGCAACATGGCCCACCCCAGGTAGTGCCCGGTTTGGTGCCGGGCATCGTTCCGGTGGGAACGTTTAAATGAAAGCCGTCAGCCATCAGTACTCAGCTAAAAGCTAAAAGCTTTCATGCTTTATTGTGCCCGTCAGGGCATGGTGTTATTGACAACTTCAGGATAAAGGATACCAGGCAGGTACCATGAACAACGACACAGACAAGACCATGCCCCTTGCAGAAGCGGTGACCCGGTTTGTCAAAACCGGGGCCCATATCTCCATCGGCGGATTCACCCTGAACCGCAACCCCATGGCGGCGGTGTATGAAATCATCCGCCAGAAAATCACGGACCTCCATTTGTATGCCCACTCCAACGGCACAGGCCTGGATGAACTGGTGGGGGCCGGGTGCATTTCGAAACTGGAGATCGCATATGGGGGAAACGGCAAAGCCGCGCCCACCTGTATCCGTTTTGCCAGGGCCATCCAGAACAATGAAATTCAGTTTGAAGACTATTCCAATTACATGATGAGCCTCCGGTTCATGGCCGGGGCCATGGGGGTGCCTTTTTTGCCCACCCTGTCCGGACTGGGTTCTGATATGCTGACCACCTGGGGGTTTTCAGAATCCATGCGCCGGTCCGATCCCAAAATTGTGGACAGAAAACTGGCAGTGGTGGACAACCCTTTCGGGAACTGGGGCGGCGCAAAAAAAGTGGTGGCAGTGCCGGCCATCAACCCGGATGTCACCATCATCCATGTGCAGCAGGCCGATCCCATGGGCACCTGCCGCATCCAGGGCCTGACCTTTGCCGATGTGGAACAGGCCAAGGCCTCCCGGCATGTGATCGTGACCTGTGAACAGCTGGTGGAAAAGGGGGTGCTCAGAGAGAACCCGGACATGAACCAGATTCCCTTTATTCATGTGTCTGCGGTGTGCCATGTGCCCTTTGGCGGATATCCCACAGCCGTATACGGCCACTATGACTATGATGCCCAATACCTGAAACAGTTTGCCGCAGCTGCCAGAGACGAGAATGCCTTCACGGCCTACCAGGACCGGTTCATCTTCGGTGTGGACAATCATGGGCAGTTTCTGAAACAGGTGGGAAAAGACCGATTAGAAGCGGTTGCCGCCGATCCGAGAACCGGTTACAGCGTGAACATGAAAAGGGATTGACGATGAAGATATCTTACACCCCCAAGGAGATCATGACCATCATGGCGGCCCGGGAGATCAAAAACGGGGACATTGTGTTCTCCGGCACCGGTATCTCCATGCTGGCGGCCATGGCAGCCAAAAAGATCAATGCCCCGGACAGCGTGATCTTTTTTGAAACCGGTGCCATGGATTCGCTGCTCGAAGAAATTCCCTTTGCCGTGGCCGATCCGCGGATCATGTACTGGGCCGCGGCCAATTCCAGCCTCACCGATGCCTTTGCCACCATGCAGAACCGCATCACCGGGGACCGGGTGATCGCCATACTGGGTGCGGCACAGATCGACCCTTACGGCAACCTGAACACCACCTGTATCGGGGATTATTATTCTCCGGATGTCCGGTTTTCCGGCAGCGGCGGGGGGTGTGACGTGGCCAGCTTCGTGCCCCGGTGCATCGCCTTTATGCAGCATGAAAAAAGAAAGTTTGTAAAAAAACTGGATTATCTCACCAGTCCGGGACAGCTGACCGGCAACGGCTCCCGGGAGGCGGCAGGTCTCAGGCCAGGCGGGGTCAGCGTGGTGGTCACCAACTTGGGCGTGATGCGGTTTGATGCACACACCGGCAGAATGTATCTGGATCGATGCTATCCCGGCACCACGCCGGACATGATTCTTGAACACACCGGGTTTGCCATGGATGTATCCCGGGCGGTCCAGGCCGATCCCCCCACGGACTCGGAACTTAAAATTCTGCGGGAAAACTGCGATCCCCAGCGGTTGATTTTAGGACCAGCCGGCTGAGAAATTTTATGCCGTCTCCTGCTGGGTGCGGGAGATGATCTCTTCCTGGTGATCGGCATCAAGGTCCACAAAATAATCAGAATATCCCGCCACCCGCACCAGCAGGTTCCGGTATTCATCCGGGGTCTGCTGGGCCTGCCTGAGGGTTTTTGTGTCCACCACATTGAACTGGATATGATGGCCCCCGAGCCGGAAATAGGTGCGTACCAGTGCCGCCAGTTTTTTCAGGTCCTGATCTGTTGCAAGGACACCGGGTAAAAACCGCTGGTTGAGCAGGGTCCCCCCGGATTTCACCTGGTCCATTTTGGCCAGGGATTTGATCACGGCGGTGGGGCCGTTTCTGTCCGCCCCGTGGGAGGGGGAGGTGCCGTCTGACTCCGGCATATGGGCATGCCGGCCGTTGGGGGTAGCCCCCAGCATCTTGCCGAAATAGACATGGCAGGTGGTGGACAGCATGTTCAAATGGTATCCGGTACCCTTGGTGTTGGGTTGGCCGTCGATGGCCGCAAAAAGGGACTGAAAGACCTGCTGCATGATGGCATCGGCCCGGTCATCGTCATTGCCGAAAAACGGGGTCCGGTTCCACAGGGTGAGGCGCAGGGGTTCGGCATCCGTGAAGTCATGGGCCAGGGCATGCAGCAGCTGGTCCCAGGACACGGTCCGGTTGTCATAGACATGGGTCTTGATGGCGGACAGGCTGTCGGTGACCGTGCCGATGCCGCAGCACTGGATATAGTTGGTGTTGTAACGGGGGCCGCCGTCATAATAATCTTTGCCCTTGTCGATGCAGTCATCTATCACCACGGACAAAAACGGTGCCGGGCAGTATCTGGCATACATACGCTCAATATAGTTGTTCACCTGTATTTTCAGTTCGACTATATATGCCAGCTGGCGGGCAAAGGCGGTGTAAAGGTCTTCAAAACAGGCAAAGGTGCGGGGATCCCCCGTGCGGATGCCCACGGTTTCACCGGTCAAGGGATCTGTCCCGTTGTTCAGGGTGATTTCAAGAATTTTGGGGACATTCAGGTATCCGGTGAGAATATAGGCTTCCTTGCCGAAGGCGCCGGTTTCAATGCACCCGGAGGTGCCGCCTTCCCTGGCATCTTCAATGGATTTGCCCCCACGGACCTGTTCCTGGATCACCATGTCGGCATTAAAGACAGACGGGTACCCGTATCCTTTTCTGATGACCTGCAATGCGGCAGAAAGAAACCGGTCCGGTGTTCTGCCGCTGATGTGGACACTGGGCTGGGGCTGGAGCAGGTGCAGTTCGTCCGCCACTTCCAGAATCAGATAAGACACCGGGTTGGCAGCATCGGTGCCGTCCCGGTACAATCCCCCTAGGTTCACCTGGGTAAAATCATTGTAAGTGCCGCTTTCTTTGGCAGTGACCCCCACCTTGGGGGGGGCGGTGTGGTTGTTGATCTTGATCCAGAGGCAGGCCAGCAGCTCTTTGGCGGTTTCCCGGGTCAGGGTGCCGTCTGCCAGGTCTTTTTCGTAAAACGGCAGCAGGTGCTGATCCAGGTGGCCCGGGGACATGGCATCCCAGCCGTTGAGTTCGGAGATGGTGCCCAGGTGGACAAACCAGTACATCTGCAGGGCTTCGTAAAAGGTGCGGGGGGCGTTTTCAGGCACCTGCCTGCACACGGCAGCCATGGTGTGCAGCTCCTCTTTGCGCCGGGGATCGGTTTCTTTTTGCGCCATCTGCAGGGCCAGGTCTGCATGGCGCCGGGCAAAGATGATCACGGCATCGCAGGCCGTATCCATGGCTGAGAGCTGTTCATACCGGTCCGATGCCCCAGGATCGTTGAGATAGTCAAGTCCGGCGATACAGGCCTGGATCCGGGCTTTAAAACCGGTCATGCCCATTTGGTAGATCCTGCCGTCCAGGGCGGTGTGTCCCGGTGCCCGCTGCTCCATGAATTCGGTGAACAGCCCGGCTTTATAAGCTTTCTGCCAGGCATCCGGCACCCTGGAAAAGATGCGCTCCCGCATGGACCTGCCGCTCCAGTAGGGGATTATTTTTTCTTCATAGGCGGCAATATCTTCTTCTCTGACAGTATAGCTGGTCATTTTCCGGCTGTTGAGGATGCGCAGGTCTTCAGGGCTGTGGCAGGTGAGTTCTGGAAAGGTGGGCACTGCCTTGGGACCTGGTCCCCGTTCTCCCACAATCAGCTCGTCATCTCCGATGTACAGGGTCTTTTCCTCACACAGAAATTTGAAAAAACCGGCCCGGAGCGCGGGCAGGCTGTATTTGCCGCTGTGTTCTTTATAATATTCGGTTTCCAGCACCGCCCGTTCAATGGACAATGCCGGGTGAGCCGAAAAACTGTGCTGCCGCAGCCGTGCAATCCTGTTGTTCATTGTGTTATCCCCCCACCTGGACCATCAGTTTGTGTTGTTTGAATATGTCTGCGCACAGGTCAACCTGCCGGGTACTGACGGGGGCAAACCGAGCGGTACTGTCTGCAAGGCCCATTTTTTTGTATTTACCCTTGGCAATGCTGTGGTACGGCAGCAGATCAACCCCCTGGATTTGGGGCAGGGATGCCAGAAAATCAGCGCCTGCCTGCATATTTTTTTCATCCATGTTAAAGCCGTCAATCAGCGGGATGCGTACCCGTATATCATGGCCTTTTTGGGCCAGCAGGGCAATATTTTTTTTGATTTGCTCATTGGGCACCCCGGTATACTTTCGGTGAATCTCACTGTCCATATGTTTGAGGTCCACCAGAAACAGATCACAATGGTCTGCCACGGCCATTACCAACCGGTCCGGGGCAAAGCAGCTGGTGTCCACGGCCCGGTGAATGCCTGATTTCCCGCATGCCTTGAGAAGAGCCAAAAGGAAATCAGGCTGCATCAGGGGCTCTCCGCCTGAAAAGGTCACTCCGCCGCCGGATGTATCATAAAAAGGCCTGTCTTTGATTATATCCGTCATAATATCAGCCACATCCGCTTTTCGGCCTACAGCTTCATGGGCCAGGGCAGGGCAGATTTCTGTGCAGCGCAGACATTTTATACAGGCACCAGAATTTCTTTTAAGAATATGGTTTTCAAATACCAGGCATTGCTGGACACACTCCGCCACACAGGCCATACATCCGATGCACTTGTCTTTGTTCCACACCAGGGTGATCCTGCTGTCCATGCCTTCTGGATTGTGACACCACGGACAGGCAAGGGGACATCCTTTGAAAAACACAGTGGTCCGGATGCTGGGTCCATCATGGATGGCATATTTTTTTACGGCAAAAACGGTTCCCATTGAAACCCCGGTTAATATTGCTTGCATCTGTGGCAGATACGGCATAAAAATACCACAGGGCATAAAAAAAATCGAGAGATAGTCTGGTGAAACATAACACAACATACCTTGCCGGCCTGGATATCGGTTCCACCACCGCCAAACTGGTGCTGATGGATGAGAGCCGCCAATTGATTTTTTCACGGTATCAGCGGCATTACGCCCGGATCATGGATACCGTGTCCCGGTTTTTTTCAGATGTGGCAGCACAGCTGGGCAACTGCCTGCTGCACCTGTCTGTGACAGGTTCAGCAGGCATGGGGTTTTCCCAGATCATGTCCCTGCCCTTTGTCCAGGAGGTGATCTGCACCAATGAAGCAGTGCGGCAGATATATCCTTTGACAGCTACAGTCATTGATATCGGGGGGGAAGATTCAAAAATGATCTTTCTTTCTTCTGACAGACCCCCGGATATCCGCATGAACGGCAGCTGCGCCGGCGGCACCGGGGCGTTCATTGACCAGCTGGCCACCCTGCTGAACCAGTCCCCTGACGGCCTCAACCGCCTGGCGCAGCAGCATACCCGTCTGTACCCTGTTGCATCCCGGTGCGGGGTGTTTGCCAAAACCGATGTGCAGAACCTGTTAAGCCGCAATGTGCCGGTGGCGGATATTGCGGCCTCGGTGTTTCATGCCGTGGCCATCCAATGCCTGAACACCCTGTCCAGGGGATGCGGGATCCGGCCTGAACTGCTGCTTTGCGGCGGGGTGTTCGCTTTTCTTCCGGAACTGGTCAAGGCGTTTCTGCGTGTGCTGGGATTGTCCAGTGCCGATCTGGTGGTGCCTGAGCATCCGGCCCTGCTGCCGGCACTGGGTGGGGCCATGTTGGGCCGTCGCCATAATACGGCATTTTCTGTGCAGGATCTGCTGGATGCCATGGTTCAAAAAAAAGGGGGGTCCCTGAAAAAGGATACCCGCCTGCCCCCCCTGTTTCAGACGGCAAAAGACCGGGAGGACTGGGAACAGAACCGGCAACAGATGACCATCCCCCGGATTCCTCTGTCCGACTACAGCTCCACCCACTGCTTCTTAGGGGTGGATTCCGGGTCCACCACCACAAAAATTGTGGCCCTGGGCACAGAAAACCAGGTGCTGTTTTCCTGGTACAAAAACAACAAGGGCAATCCCATCCAGGCGGTTGTAACGGGGTTGAAGGCTTTGCGCAGAGAAATTCTGGCACAGCGTCCGGATCTCGTCATCGCCGGGACTGCGGTTACCGGTTACGGGGAAGACCTGATCCGCACGGCATTCGGCATGGATCTGGGCATGGTGGAAACCATTGCCCATTTTGAGGCGGCCAGGTACATGGACCCGGAAGTGTCGTTTATCCTGGATATCGGGGGCCAGGATATGAAGGCCATTTTCATCCGCCACGGGGCCATCCTCCGCATTGAACTCAATGAGGCCTGTTCTTCGGGATGCGGCTCGTTTGTCGAAACCTTTGCCAATTCACTGGGGTACCGGGTCCAGGAATTTGCAGCCCTGGCCATGGATGCGGATGCCCCCTGTGACCTGGGCACCCGGTGCACGGTCTTCATGAACTCCCGGGTCAAACAGGCCCTGCGGGAAAATGCCGGGATTCCCGACATCAGTGCGGGCCTGTCCTATGCAGTGGTGAAAAACTGCCTGTTCAAGGTGCTCAAGCTCATTGACATGGGGGAGATGGGAAATCATATCGTGCTCCAGGGCGGGGCCGGTAAAAATCCCGCCATTGTCCGGGCGTTGGAAATTCTGGCAGGCACCTGTGTCACCCATACGGACATGCCGGAAATGATGGGGGCCCTGGGGGCAGCACTGGCGGTGAAAAAATCCGTTGCCAATAAGGGCCTGCGGGCCAAGGGGTTTGCCGCTCTGGACCGGCTGGATACCATTGCTGATTTCAAAACCCGGCAGATCGTGTGCAAAGGATGTGAGAATGCCTGTGCTGTCACCCGGTTCGTTTTTTCCAGCGGCAGATCGTTTTATTCAGGTAACCGGTGTGAAAAAATTTTCGGGCCAAAAGGCGAAGGACGGCCAAAAAAGGGGTTTGATTTTGCCGACTTTAAATACCGGCTGCTTTTTGACCGGAACCTGGCCCCCCACAAGGAACCGAAATTCACGGTGGGGATTCCCCGCTGCCTGAATTTTTATGAGAATTTTGCCTTCTGGCATGCATTTTTTGTGCATTGCGGTATCAATGTTGCCTTGTCGGCCGGTTCCACCATGGCCATGAGTGATGCTGCCAAAGGCAGCGTCATGTCAGACAATATCTGTTTTCCGGCCAAACTGGCCAACGCCCACGTGCTGGACCTGGTCAGGCAGGGGGTGGACCGTATTTTCTACCCCCTTGTCATGTATGAATATGAAGAGTTCCAGCAGGTGCACAACACCTTTAACTGCCCCATTGTCAGCAGTTATACCGATGTGATTGACAGCAGCCTGGATCTTGGCACAAGAAAAGGTATCCCTTTGGATAAACCGGTGATCACCTTCAAGGATGCCGCCCTGCTGACCAGGGCCTGTGTGGCATACCTCAAACCCCTGGGCGTTGCCGCATCCCGCATCAGGGCTGCAGTGAAAAAGGGACTGGCCGCCCATAGGGTGTATAAAAAAGCGGTCCGGGAAAAAGGGGCCCGGCTTGCCGGCCGGTCTGGCCGGGACCAGCGCCTCCTGGTGGTGCTGTCCGGCCGTCCTTATCATATCGACCCCTTGATCAACCAGAAGATTCCCCAGATTCTGACCGATTTTGGTGTGGATTTTATTACGGAAGATGCCGTGCCCGACACCAGTGACAAGGGGTTTGATTCCCTGCAGGTCCTGACCCAGTGGGCCTATCCCAACCGGCTGTACCATGCTGCATCCTGGGTGGCCCGGCAGCCGGACCACATCCAGATGATCCAGCTCAATTCATTCGGGTGCGGGCCGGATGCCGTGGCCATGGAAGAAAACCGGCAGATACTGGAGACCGGGGGGAAAAACCATACCCTGGTCAAGGTGGATGATATTGCCAGCACAGGGTCGGTACGGCTGCGGATCCGGTCCATGGTGGAATCGCTGATACGTCCCGTAAACAAAGACACCTGCAGACCCGCAGCACGGAAAACCACCCCGGGATTTGAAAAAAAAGACCGGGCCAGAAAGATCATTGCCCCGTTTTTTGCCGAAGATTATTCCGGGTATCTGCCGGCGGTGTTTCAAACCGCCGGGTACCGGTTTGAGATTCTGCCCCCGCCGGACAGGTTCTCAGTGGAGACTGGCCTGCGGTATGCAGGCAATGATATCTGTTATCCTGCAGTTCTGGTAACCGGGGATATCATCAAGGCACTGCAGTCTAAGCGGTATGATCCGGACCGGATTGCGGTGGGTATCACCCAGACCGGGGGCCAGTGCCGGGCATCCAGTTACCTGTCTGTGATCAGAAAAGCCATGGTGGCGGCCGGATTCGACCATGTGCCTGTCATCTCGGTGACCAGTGCCCAGGGACTCACACACCAGCCCGGATTTGACATCAACTGGCTGAAAATGATCAAGCTGCTGTTTGTTACCACCATGTATGCGGACTGCATTGCCAAGATGTACTATACCACTGCGGTCAGAGAAGTCCACAAAGGAAGGGCCGCACACCTGCGCAAACACTATGTCGCAGCAGCACAGCCCTGTATCCTGGCCAGGGACTATGACCGTTTTTTTTCCCTGCTGGATGCGGCGGTGTCGGATTTCAACCAGGTGGAGATCCATGACCGGGTGAAGGGGAAAATCGGCATTGTCGGAGAGATTTATGTGAAATACAATGGGTTCGGCAACCAGTTTCTGGCGGATTTTCTCATGGAAAACCAGATTGAGCCGGTCATCCCGCCGATTCTGGATTATTTCATCCAGGATTTTGTCAATTACAGGGAAAATATCCGGGCCCATATCCGGCACCGAAAAATAAGCGACATCCTGGGACAGTTCATTGAAACTTTTTTACATACCTTTCATAAAAAGATCAACCAGCGGTTTGCCCAGTTCCGGTTTTATGCGCCGTTCCATGATATCCGCACGGTGGCGGACAAGGCCGGCCGGATACTGTCCCTGGTGAACCAGTTCGGAGAAGGCTGGCTGATACCCGGCGAAATCGCCTGTCTGGCAGAAGAAGGGGTGACCCATGTCATCAGTGTCCAGCCCTTTGGGTGCATTGCCAACCACATTGTTTCCAAGGGGGTGGAAAAGCGCATCAAAACCCTGTATCCGGACATGAACCTGTTATACCTGGACTTTGATGCAGGAACTTCCGAAGTCAATATCAGAAACCGTTTGTATTTCATGGTGGAGGCAGTGAAAGCCGCTGGTCTGAAAGACTGCCGCCATGCCCCTGGTTTTTCCGGCAGCCGCAGCTTTGCGTAAAAAAAGCCTGTGGTGTCTATCCCTGATGCGAAAAACCTGTAACCCGGTTTGCCTCTCCTCAATTTCTTGTTACATATAAAAAAAAGAGGAGTACTGCACCAAAACCCCTCCAAAAGCTTTAGTCACGGTGCAGGCCGTTTTTTCATGAAAATTTTTTTAAAAAATATCCTGCTAACAATGCCCTGTTATGATTTCTTTTCTAAATGTACAGGCATATTTTTTAAACAGCACCGCAAGGCCGGGTGTTTTTTAGGATATAACAATGAACTATTTAAAAGTGGTAAAACATTTGCGGCTGCGCTATATTTTAGGATTGAGCGCCATTGCCCTGCTGGTGACGGCATCATATTTTACCATGCACAATGTGGTATCAAAACAGCGGGGGTTTTCCAGTCTGGTCAATCTGGCCGGTCACCAGGCAGGACTTGCCAACCGCATCGCGTATTTCAGCGGGTTGATGGTGACGACTGACGATGAAACCGAGTTCAACATGGCACGGGCCCAGGTGGGCAATACCATACGTAAAATGCGGAATGCCCATGAAACCCTGCGCAGTGGGGATCCTGAAAACGGCATTCCACAGGTGACCAATGACAACCTGGAAATGATTTTTGAAGATTCCTCCGTGGGGCTGGATCTTGCCCTGAACCGGTTTTTAAAGCATGCCAGTGATGTGTATCAGTCAAAGCATGACGTGCTCAATACAAAATTTTTTTCTTATATCTATCTGACCACCTATGGTCCCCATGTACTGGAACCCATGCTGGATGCGGCAGTTGATGAATACCAGAAAATAGGGAAAGCCGCCATCACAAAAATTGAACGGCTTGAAACCATTATCTGGGCGGCAACCATTCTGATGCTTTTGCTGGAGGCAGTGTTTATTTTTTATCCATTGGAAAATCATGTTCGAAAAACCATTGATTCGCTGCAGACAAGTGTTGCTTCATTGAACCATATCCGCAAGCGGCTGCTGGCTGCCCAGAAGCTGGCACGGGTGGGGGACTGGGAATTCAGGCCAAAGGACGGTAAATTGACCTGGTCGGAAGAGATATACGACATCTGCGGTGTAGAAAAAAAGCAGTTTGCCGTCAATGAAAACAGCGCGCTGCAGCTGGTGCACCTGGATGACCGGGATGCTTTGAAAATTTCTCTGCAGCGGGTTTTCACACAGGCAAAACCCGCCACCATGGAATACAGGATCATCCGCCCTGACGGACAGGAGCGGATGATATTTCAGAAGGCAGCCCTGCGCAAATATGACAACAAAAAAGTGTTGTCCGCCACGGTGCAGGATGTCACGGACCGGAAAAAATCGGAAAACCAGATCAAAAAACTGGCATTGTACGATGCATTGACCGGGCTGGTCAACCGCCGCCTTCTGGGGGACCGGCTGGGCCAGGCCATTGCCGCATCCCGTCGGAATCAGAAATACGGGGCGGTTTTCATGCTGGACCTGGATCATTTCAAATCATTGAATGATACCACCGGCCATGATATCGGTGACGCCCTTCTGATTGAGGTGGCAAAACGGCTCAATGGATGCATAAGGCAGACAGATACGGTGGCCCGTCTTGGGGGTGATGAATTTGTGGTGCTGCTGGAATGGCTTGACAGCCGGCATGACATCAGTCGGAAAAAGGCCCTGGATATTGCTGAAAAAATACGGATCTCCCTGAGCCTGCCCTATGTGCTGGGCAATGAAAAGCATATGTGCCATTCCAGTGCCAGCATAGGTGTCGTTATTTTCAAGGGGCATACCCACACCGCCAGTGAACTGCTCAAGCGGGCGGATGTGGCCATGTATGAAGCCAAGGACCTGGGAAGAAACCGGATCTGCATGTTCAATAAAGAGCGGCAGGCGGTGGTGAACCGCACAACCGCCATGGCATATGATTTGAAAAAAGCCCTGACCAATGACGAATTCTCACTGTACCTGCAGCCCCAGGTCCTGGGATCCGGAAGGATCTGCAGCGCGGAAGCCCTGCTGCGCTGGCTGCCGGCGGGAAAAGACCCGGTTTCTCCGGGCGTCTTTATTCCCATTGCCGAAGAAACCGGGCTCATTCTGCCCGTGGGTGAATGGGTCCTGGAAAATGCATGCCGGCATCTGGCAGCGCTGTCCCAATGTCAGCATCTGCCGCCGGATTTTTCTCTGGCGGTGAATATCAGTGCCCGCCAGTTTTCCGATGAAAATTTTTTACAGAAAGTAAAAACGATCATCGCAGACAACAAGGTGGATACCCGACAGTTAAAATTTGAACTCACTGAAACCTGCCTGCTCAATGACATTGACAACGGCCGGACAACCCTCAAGGCCTTGCAGGAAATGGGGATTCATATCGAGCTGGATGACTTTGGCACCGGGTATTCTTCTTTGAACATGCTGAAAAATCTGCCCATCAATACCCTGAAAATTGATCAGTCCCTTATCAACGGGATTGAAACAGGTGACCATAACAAGGCTATCGTGCGTGCCGCCATTGCCATGGCCAGAGCCATGTCATTGACCGTTATTGCAGAGGGTGTTGAAACTGTCGTTCAGGAGCGGTTTCTTGTGAAAGAAGGCTGCGACATGATGCAGGGATACCGGTATGCACGGCCAATGCCCCTGGCAGATTTCATGGCATATCTTGGCGAAAACAGCTGTGTTCAGTCACCTGTTTCCAAAGCCGGTTTGTATGTTATCGGGACGGAACATCATGGATGAATACTGCTTTGTTCCAGGGGTCTGACTATGGCTGGTCACGGCACGAATATTAGCGGAGAAACCCGCGTCAGGATAATTTCACTCTCATGATATTTTCATGCATTCCTAATGCCGTGTAAACAGGGTCACCATATGTTTGGGTGCGTTGAAAACGAATTTTAACAATCACGGAATAGGCTGAATCATGGCAATAAGAAAACCACCGTCTTTTTACTACAGCAAAATACCTGCTCTTTTCGGTTCTGCCAAAAAAAAATCATGGATTTCCGTTGGCATGAAGATAATGGCGGGGGTCGGGCTGGTCACAAACTGCTGCATCATCTTTTTAATTTTTGTCAATTATCAGGCGTTCTCCCAGGTTACTGCACAGACCGATGCCCTTTTACAGGCAAGTGACGGCATGCATGCCGACTTACGCAATAATATTTTTGCGCTGCAGACAAAATATCTGGAAATACCCAAACTTCTGGAGGTGAATGCCGGACAGAAGATTCTTGCCTGGATAAAGGAAAATTTTACCATCGCCAGAGAAGAAAAGATCACGGGAAGAGACAACTACAGACAATTCTATAATCGCCGGCAGCGCCGGGATATCTCAAAGGGCCTGGTGGTTGTGCAGGAAAAAAAGGGGCAGATCCTTGTCTCCAAAGGCATTCTGGATCAAAACAAGGTGTTTATGGATGCGGTTCATCACATCTGGCTGCTGTCGGATACGCCCGCAGCAGATGCTGCCGCCATTGATGAGTATATTTTGGCTGTGGTTCAGAAGGCATCCAGTGCCGATGCATTGCAAACGCTTGTTTTGCAGCTCAACAGCCGGCTGGCTGATGAAGCCATCGCAGCAGAAACCACCAGAAACGCAATTTTGTACAATGTGGAGTCATTGGAAAAAAAGAAAGCCGCCTTAAATGCCTTGCACAAAGAAAAAAAGCAGACCATTGTATTCATTGCCCTGGCAGCCATCCTGACCAATCTTGTCCTGCTCCATTTTATGGTGTGGTTCATTGTGGAACGGCCCCTTAAAAAACTGACCCTTTCCCTGGACCGCATCAACAACGGCGAGGGTATTACGGTTCCCTATCTGAAACGAAGCGACCGTATCGGTGTCCTGGCTTCTGCAGTGAACACA
This sequence comes from Desulfotignum sp., assembly GCA_036351635.1. Taxonomy (GTDB): domain Bacteria; phylum Desulfobacterota; class Desulfobacteria; order Desulfobacterales; family Desulfobacteraceae; genus Desulfotignum. The sequence continues at coordinate 12,747 of JAZBPL010000050.1, read as the reverse complement.
TTCCAGTCTGTGCTTACCCGTCTCAAAAAAGAAGACCATCGGAAGAAAAAGGAACGTCGGGTCATTGGCAATCTTGTGAAAAACATGTCCCGCATGATCGCGGAGATCCGACAGAAGGCTGATGCAATGAAAGGCAGCGCCGGTGAATTACATGCTGTGGCAGAAAACACAAAAAACCAGACCAGCAGTGTGCATGACTCTGCACTGCGTACGGTGGCACAGACATCCGATGTGGCCAATGCAGCCAGACAGCTGCACTCAGCTGTGGAAAGCATCAGTAGACAGGTTTCAAACCAGACCCGTCTGGTCACAGATATCAATTCGGTCACCCATGCTTCCAGAAAGGATATGGACCACCTGCGGAGGGCATCGGAAGAAATTAATGAAATTGTCAATATAGTGAAACATATCTCCCAGGAAACAAAGCTTCTTGCTCTCAATGCCAGGATCGAAGCGGCCCGGTCAGGTGCTGCGGGTAAAGGTTTTGCCGTTGTGGCACGGGAGGTCAGGGAACTGTCCCTGCAGACCGAGGCCGCCAACCAGGACATCAGCATGAAAATCGACTATATCCAGGGTGCCTGTCAGGCCTTGATTGCCAATACCCAGCGCATTGAAAGCAGGGTGGGATACCTCACAGAAACCAGCCACCAGATCTCCTCGGCTGTTGAAGAACAACGGACAGGCATTGCAGATATTGCCGGGAATGCCCATGCCACCACTTCTGAAATCAAGAATGTTTCATCCCGGATCTGCGGTGTTGAATCAGCCGCACAGACCACCAGCCAGTTTGCCGGCGCTGTTGAGATGCATTCTGAACAGATCGCAGACCACCTCTCCCTTGTGCTGGCTGAAATTCAGGAGCAGCTGTCAGGCCTTGGATTTTCCGATGTTGGATATCCGCATACAGAGCCAAAAAAAATTACACATGAAACCAAAACGCTGGCTGCAGCATGATTTCTGGTTTATCTGATAATGGGTGTCTGATTGGATGTGCCGCTGATCTGCTTTTCTACCCCAGCCGCATCATGGGGACCTTCCGGGAACTGGGAATAAAAATGTCTGAAACAACAGTGCCCTCCCATTCCGGGTGGGGCTGTATGTCCATCAGTTTTGCGATGGTGGGGGCGATGTCCAGAATCGATACCGGCCCGGCCAGTCTGTACCCTTTTCTGACAGGTTTGCCATATGCAATAAAGGGGATGGTGAGCACATCGGGGTGACCGGTGTTATGGTGCTGTCCACAGCCGCCATGGTCGCTGAGCACCACCAGATTGAAACAGGTCCCTTTTTTGTCGGCTGTTTTGGCGGCACCCACAATTTTTCCCAGCACATGGTCGCACCGGCTCACAGCATCGAGATATGGATCAGACATCCATCCGTGGATATGACCTGCGATATCTGCCCATTCCAGATATACAAAGGTAAAATCCGGCCTCCGGGTGGTGATATGCCTGGCAGCAGCCCCTCCGATCATTTCCAGGTCATTTTCCATGCACAGTTTCTGGAGATGAGAATAATCCACATGCCCGGGCAGTGCCAGGTTGCGCAGATGTTCCCAGGAATAAAATGCAGCGCAGGATTTGCCCCAGGCCTTCAAATGGGCGAACAGGCTCTGGCCGGCAGCTGACATGTCCGGCAGGCCTGTATTTGTCAAAACCCCGTGGCTGTATGGCGGCAGGGAGGTAAACAGGGAAAAATGGGCCGGCAGGGTCAAAGACGGTTCCACTGTCTGTCCGGTGAGGCAGAAGGTGCCGGATGCCATGAGACAGTCCATGGCAGGGGTATGGGCCTGGGTAATGGCATCGCTGCGCAGTCCGTCAATGAGGACCAGGATGGTATTGTTCATCAAAAACGCTCTTTTCGTCTGAATATTTCATACATTACGGCACCGAAAATGGTCACCAGTATAAATGCCACCCCAAGGGCATTCATGGCAGGGCTGATGAACACCCGCAGCTGCGTGCCGATATAAATGGGCAGGGTCTGCTCGATGCCGATGGCAAACAGGGTGGTATTGTAATTTTCAAAGGACTGCATAAAAGCCAGGGCAGCGGATGATAGTATTGCCGGTTTGAGAAAAGGCAGGGTGATTTTGAAAAATACCCGGCTGTGTCCGGCACCCAGATCAAAGGCGGCATCTTCCTGGGTTCTGTCAAAGCGCTGGGCCCTGGCCATGATTAACAGCATGCAGTAAGCGGAAATAAAGGTGGCCTGTCCCATTATGGCCGTCCAGATCCCGCCGGATATCCTGAACCAGCTGTCCCAGAAAAGAAATGTGGAAATGCCCAGTACAATACCGGGTACCAGAATGGGAGACACCATCAGCGCATACAGCAGATTTTTGGCCTTAAAGTGCAGCCGGGTCAGGACCATGGCCGCACTCAGGCCTACGGGAACAGAGATAAGCACAACGCCCACAGCCACAATAATGGAATTGCCAAATGCCTGCCACATTCTGTCATCCTGAAACAATGCCGCAAACCAGACGAAAGTGAATCCATTCCAGGGAACAGCCTGGGGAATGTCGCTCTGGTTAAAGGCCACAACTGACATGAACACCAGCGGCAAGAAAAGGTAGGTGAAAAATCCCAGCAAATACAGGCTTGTCATCACCCCCAGGATGCGGCTGGAAGATATCACCTTACAAACTCCTTTAAACCGACTTTAAAAACTTTGAGCATCAGAAACATGAAAACCAGGCACAGCAGCGCCAGAACTTCGGCATAGGCTGTGCCCAGGTTCCAGTTTGCGGTTTCATAATTGGTGTATATGATCTGGGTGAACCAGAAACTGGACGGACTGCCTAAAAGCTGTGGGGCTGCCACAGATCCTGCTGCCAGCATAAATGTCATGATACACCCCACTGCCATGCCTGGTTTTGCATGGGGAATGACGATTTTCCGGTGAATCCGCAGCCATGATGCCCCCAGGTCTCTTGCACCGTCAATCTGATTGGTATCCAGGCTTTCCATGGCGTTGTACAAAGGAAAAACCATAAAAAGAATATAGGCATACACCATCCCCAGGATGACTGCGGTGTCACCAGCCCTGAAATTTACCGGTTCGTTGATGATCTGAAGCCACAAAAGGATCTGGTTGAGAATGCCGGCATCAGACAAAATGAGCTGCCAGGCGAAAATACGCAGCAGTTCATTGATCCAGTAAGGGACGATAATGCACATCATGAGCAAAGAAACATGGGACCGCCTGGCAGCCTTTGCCATGTAATACGATATGGGGTAACACAGGCACAGGGCCAGGAAAGTGACCAGCAGACTGGACCAGATGGTTTTGAAAAATACTGCCCGGTGCAGGGTATTGGTCATCAGGGTGATATAATTTTTCAGGGTATAGGTATCTTTCGGGCCGCCGATGTCCCGCAGAGACAGCAGGGGCCGGAAGGAATAGTCCAGGGCAATGAGCTGCGGGCTGATGATCATGAAGATCATCCATCCGCCCACCAGAAGAAAAATAATACCAGTTCCGGTTTTCCCGAAACTGGAGAAAGCCTGTTTAAACATTCCGGTCATGGGCTTCTCCCTGGGGGGGCAGCAGCAGTATGCTGTCATGGGCAAAACAAATGGAGACCTGTGCATCCGGGGACAGCAGCGGACCGGAACCGTCATTGTTTTTTCGCAGCCGTATAACCGTATTGTCTTGTGTCTTCAGGGCCATGGTCACAAATGGGCCTTCAAAACTCTGGCTGATGACCTGGCACTGCACGGTGTTTTCTGCTGTAGAGGACCCATTGACAAGGGTGATGGTTTCCGGCCGGACAAAAGCGGTGGCACTGGAACCGGGGGGCAGGTTCATGGGATTGCGGCAGAAGAATGTACCGAACGGGGTCTGGGCCATGGACGCATTGTTTTGCCCGGCCGCGGCCCGGGCCTCAAAGGTGTTGTTTTCTCCGACAAATGATGCCACAAATCCGGTTTTTGGCTGGTTGTACAGGTCAAACGGGGTGTCCACCTGTTCCAAAATGCCTGCCTCTGAAATGACCCCCACCCGGTCGGACATGGTCAATGCCTCTCCTTGGTCGTGGGTGATATACACAAAGGTCACACCGGTTTTCTGCTGGATCTTTCGCAGTTCAAACCGCATATGCTTTCGCAGCTTCAAATCCAGTGCAGACAGGGGTTCATCCAGGAGCAGTACAGAAGGGGCCACGGCCAGTGCCCGGGCAATGGCCACCCGCTGTTTCTGGCCGCCGGAAAGGTCTTTGACCGATTTTTTCCCGGCATTGGGAAGATTTACCAGGTCCAGAAGGTGTGCAATTTTTCGAATTTTTTCTTTGCGCGGGGTTTTTCTCACATCCAGACCGAATCCGATATTTTCAGCCACCGTCATCAGGGGAAACAGGGCCAGGTTCTGGAAAATCATGGCTGTGGGGCGTATGTTGGGCCCAACCCCTTTCATGCTTTTCCCGTTGATTCTGATCTCACCCCGGGTGGGTTCCAGAAAACCTGCGATCAATTTCAACAGGGTGGTTTTACCGCAGCCGGAGGGTCCCAGAAAACTGAAAAACTCTCCGGCCCGGATGTGGACATCAATGTCAGTCAGGGCATTGACACTGCCGAACTGCATGGTCACACCCTCTATATGAATATCATGTCCCATGAACCCAACGCTCCAGCATGATTGTTATCACAGATGCCGCAATCAGGCTGCCTGGAAACGGTCTCTGTAAACGGTTCTGGCAGGAACGAACCAGGCCGGTTCCGACACATACCACCACAGGTTTTCCAGGGCATCACCCGGATAGGCCTGGGCAAATCCCTGCTTGGTCTTGTCATCCAGCAGTTCTGACACCCCTTTGACCACCGAATTATATCCGGTACTTTTTGCCATGACAGCCCCGGCTTCAGGGGTATATGCCCAGTTCATGAATGCATAGGCCTGTTCCACATTCTTTGCATGTTTTACAATGGCCATGGAATCCACCCAGGTCATGGCACCTTCTTTCGGGGCCATGTAGGTTACAGGTCTGCCCTCTTTTTTCATGGTCAGAATGGGCCCGTCCCAGGTCTGGCCGATTTCACAGCCGTTCTGGAGAAATGCCAGCTGGTGATCCTGGGCGTTGTTCCAGAACATTTTGATATTTTTTTTCTTCTGGATCAGGAAAGCCAGGATCTGATCATACACTTTCTTCATTTTTTCTTCTGATGCATAGGTGTCATACATCCGGTTGGACGGCACCTTGCCGATGGCATCCAGATACAGACCGGTACCGATGAACACGCTGTGGGGCCGGCAGGTAACTTTTCCCAGAAAATCATTTTCCCACATGGTGCCATAGGAAAGATCTTTGTGTGAAAAATTGTGTTTTTCCGTGGTAAAGGCCATGGCTTCCGTACCCCAGTCATAAGGGAATCCCACCCGTTTGCCGTTGATCACGCCGCCTAGCTTTTTTGATTTTTCATAAAATGCCGGCTCCAGATTATGCAGGTTGGCAATTCTGGATTCGTCGATTTCCCGGTACAGGTCAAATTCCATGTGAAGGGCAAATTCCGTCAGGGACGGCTGGGCAACATCAAAGCCTTTGGCTCTGGAAGCCCGCAGCTTGTTCATGCATTCCTGGTTGGTGCTGTAGTTGGTTACCTTGACCTTGATGCCGGTACTTTTTTCAAAAGCGGCTATGACCTCGGGCTTGGAATAGTCAGGCCAGGTAAACAGGTTCAGTGTGCCGGATGAAGACAGGGCATCTTTGATAAACCAGGGCCCCATGCTGGCAGCGGCAAAAGCGGCTGCTCCCCGGGTGGTTTTTTTAATAAATGTCCGTCTGTCCATTTTTTTGCAGGGTTTTTCCATGATGGTTTCTCCAAAATAGGGTTGGCAGCAAACAGCAGTTGCAGTCATAGTATGTATTGATATCGGTTGACGGTTAGATCCCCATGTTCCAATGGTTAAAAATCGGTTAATTTAACAGAAGGCCGGCAGATCTTGTGTTTTTCCGGCTGCACTGGCAGTACTGATGAAAATAAAACAGATTCCAAACATTGTCTTATCAATTGCCGGATATGATGCCGGCTTTTACAGGGGAAAACCGGGATGCTGAATCCGGCAGGGGTATTTGTCTGCTGTATCGGCAAAGATATCACACACCACAACAATCCTGGAAATGAAACCATTGACCATAAAGGAATCCAGTGAATGAGCGAATTACTAGAGCAGCCCGGTGTGATTTCAGCCCTTGTTTTAATCAGCTTTTTACTGGTCGGTAAGCTTTTCAATTTCATCAGTTACAGACTGATGAAGGAACGAATAATTGCAGGGCAGCAGTGGGATCTGAATATCTGCTGCGGCAAGACCGATGCAGGCAAAATCAATGCCGATATTATCAGGCATGCCCGGGTACCGAATTTCGTTTTGATTAAAGATATTTACCATCTGCCTTTTGCAGACAAACAATTCAAAAATGTGCTGTGTTCCCATACCATTGAGCATGTGGAAAAACCGGATCTGTTCTTCCGGGAATTGTACAGGGTCGGTGAAACAATCACCATTATTCTCCCGCCGTTATGGGATATTTTTGCCGCGTTTAATTTTGTCGAACACAAATGGATTTTTTTGACGATGCGCAAAACACATCATTCTCTGCCCAGATATCTGCCCCTTTTTTTTGCGGGTCATGTTCACAAATTTTTCGGGCAGCGCTTCAAAGCATGACCCGTGAGAGAATTGCATCATTTCTGTTCAGGCTGATTCTCCCAGCAGGTCTGTCTGTGGTGGTTTGTTGTCCAGTGTGGCACTGGCCATGCCGGTAACCGACTGTTTGGCTTTTTTTTTCAGACGGGCAAGAATATTGGCGGTATCTTCAACATTCAGATGGGTTTTGCTGCCTGCCGGCAGTTCCAGAATAGCCACACTTACCGTCATCAGGGGCAGTTCCCTTTCGTTGCCCTGCCGGTCGCAGGCCGGTAGAAAGCCGTTTTTCACTGTGTCAGGATCATAAAAGCTTTCCGCATTTTTCTTAAAATCCCGGGCCAGTGCCGCCATCTGAGATTCCACTGTTTCAAGGGTACTGCTGCTGATTCCCATGAAAAAATCATCCCCGCCCACATGGCCCACAAACCGGTTTTCTGAAAAAGCGGTTTTTTTGAGCATTTCAGCAAACATCAGAATCAACCGATCCCCGTTTCTGAAACCATACCGGTCGTTAAAGGGCTTGAAATGATCAAAATCAAAGTAGACCAGATGATGGATATTTTCGGCATCAACCAGGCTCTGGCTCACATATTCATGGATCAGGGTGTTGCCGGGAAGCTGGGTCAGCGGGTTTTGATTGCGCGCCAGGGTCAGATTTTTTTCATTGATGAGCTTGAGCAGGGAATTGGTACTCAGCACACCGACATATCGCATGTTTTCCACCATGATCAAGCCTTCATTGTTATTAAAACGGGTGTAGGTTTCAATAAGACTTTCCACAGATGAATGCACATCAGCTACGGGTATTTTGGCGATGAACCGTGAGATGGTTTTGCCGAATGACGGGTTCTCCAGCAACTGCCTGCCGAATCTGGAAAATGTATATTCCTTGAATGCGGTTTCCCGGATGATGCCCCGGGGCTCCCCGTTTCTGGAAACTACCGGGAAGAAAGAAGACGCCGGATGGTTTCTGAACTGATCAAAGATCTGGACGACTGTACAATCGGAGTACACCGGTTCCAGATACCTGATTTCACCTGCTATCAGGGCGCGGTCCCTGCTGACATGCACCCGGCGGTCTGTTTTTGCAAGCTGTCCGATGGTTTCATATCTGTGACAGACAGATGCGAGTGTCTGTTGGGGGGCCTGTACAAAAATTCCCTGGACCAGATCACATCCCATTTCCCGGCATGCGGTATATTCTTCTTCGTTCTGGATATCACAGGCCAGAACCCGGCATTCCTTTAAATGAGAATAGGTGATCAGAAAAGACAGGATCTGTTTTTTTTCGGGGTGCTGTTTCATATCAGAAAAAAATCTGCGGTCTATGCGGATATAATCCGGAGTCAATCTGTCCAGATAATCCAGCCCGCAGCTGTGGATATCAAAGTGGGTGAGCATGGTCCGGAATCCCCGGGACCGGTATCTGTCTGATATGTCAAAAAGGTGGTGATCTCTTTCATCGCCGTGATGGACGGACAGTTCAAAACAGATATCTGCCGGTGCCTGCCCCTGCTGGGTGAGCAGTTCCAGGGTGCGGCCGGGCAGGTACTCAGGTGATCGGGATATCCGATGATCCAAATGATAAAATAATTTAAAAGGGTGTGCCCGCTTGAACCGGAAAAATGCTGTGAACACCTCTTGCTGCAGACCAAGGTCCATCTGGTGCCCGATATTCTTTTCCCAGGCGCTATCAAACAGGTCGGCCTTGTTCTCCGTACCGGCCTGCCGGCAATCATTGAACCCTGCGTGCACTCCGAACAGAAGCCCGGTATGAATGTGGACGATGGGTTGAAAAACTGGTATCACGCCTGTCAAGTCCCGAAGCCTTGTCAATTGGTCTGTTCCATTGGGTGTCATTTCTTTTGTATGGTACATCCGCCGCTCCGCCGCCTTTTCAAAGATGAGATCATCTTAAACCGGTTGTGTTACAATAATGTGAGAAAGCCGTTAAATTCCATTTTGTTTCCGGGTGGAAAAAAATGGATACAAAACATATGCCTAACAATGCGCTGATATTATCCGGGTATTAAATTATGCAGCGCATTTCAGCCATCCCTTGAAACCGGGTGGTTTTTATGAAGGAAATAACATGGCCCCTTTCAAAGTGGTAAAAAATCTGCGGCTCGAGAATAATGAAAAACATCTGTGTCACTCCCGTGGTGGCATTGGTGTCGCCGTTTTCAGATGATAGGACTGACGACCTCATGACCGCCTATTCAGTGTTCAAAATGCTGGCATGTCTGGCAAGAGACCGGGTGCCCGGACAGCTGGTTATCCAGATTACCAACCAGTGCAATGCAACGTGCCCCCAGTGCGGCATGCGGAAAACCGCGGATATCCGCCGTACCCGTTTGAAAACAGATGATCTCCGGCAGATCCTGGATGCTGCCGGAGAAAAAGGGGTTGCGGCGGTTTCCTTTACAGGGGGCGAGCCGCTTTTGTTTCTGGAACAGGTAACCGCATTGATCTCCCATGCCGGTCGGGCCGGCATCCCGTATATCCGCACCGGCACCAACGGGTTTTTGTTCTGCGGCAGCCGTCAGCCGGGATTCAAAGATCGGATCAGGGCCATGGCTGATAAGCTGGCCGCCACCCCGTTGAGAAATTTCTGGATCAGTCTGGATTCTGCAGTGCCAACGGTGCATGAACAGATGCGGGGGCTGCCTGATGTGGTCCGGGGTATTGAGACGGCGATTCCCATTTTTCATGCTGCCGGCATCTATCCATCGGTGAACCTGGGCATCAACCGCCTGGTGGGGGGGGCGTTGACCCGGGACCTTCGCCGGAACACCTTTCCAAGCGATACAGCGTATCTGGAAGCGTTTTATAAGGTGTTTCATAGTGCATTTGACCGGTTTTTCCGGCAGGTATGCAATATGGGCTTTACCCTTGCCAACACATGTTATCCCATGAGCATCGGGACCGCTGATTTGGACAGCGGCCTGCATGCAGTATACGCGGCCACTGCCGGAGAAGCGGTGGTACGCTTTTCCCGGGAAGAAAAAATTCTCCTGTATCAGGCACTGGCATCCAATGTGACCCGGCATCGGCCTTATCTGAGAATTTTCACCCCCCTTTGCAGCCTCCATGCCCTGATTGCCCAGCAACAGACACCGGAAACCGCCTCCGGACGGGCGGTGGAAACCACTGGATGCCGCGGCGGCATTGATTATTTCTTCATCGGTTCCGATGACGGCCACACCTACCCCTGCGGATACCGGGGCCGTGAAGACTTAGGTCCTTTTCCGGCGCTGAACATGCGTGGCACTGGTCATCAGCCGGTCTGCCGCCAGTGTGACTGGGAATGCTTCAGGGATCCGTCCGAACTGTTTTCCCCCCTGCTGGATACGCTCCACCGCCCGCAAAGGGTGCTTACCCGGATCTTCCATGACCCGCATGTTTTTTCCCTGTGGCAGAAAGACCTGCGGTATTATGCCGCCTGCGGGTATTTCAACGGCCGTAAACCGCCGGCATCCTCACGGCTTGCCCGGTTTAAACCAAAATGAGTCAGTGGTTATTGTCTTTCAGACATTCATGTGCTATTCGGTCAATGGGTATTTCTCCCTGAAGATGGAGATCATGAACCCGCGTGTAATAAAACAGGATCGGACCGGTTTTGCATATGACCTGGTATCACAGCATCATTTGCGCCCATGAGAAAGGGGGGATATGAAAATCTGCCGCAATAACTTGATCGGCTTACTGCTCCTGGCCTGCTGCAGCCATTTCTTTGGATGCACACCCCCTCCCATGGAACGGATTGTCATTGTGGGGTCCACTACCATGGCGCCGCTGCTGGAAAGGCTGGCCGCAGATTATCAGAGACCCGGCCAGGAGCACATCATGATTGAGTCCCCAGGCTCTCTGGCCGGGATCCGGGCACTGATTCAAAATGCATGTGACATGGCTGCCTCTTCTGTTCCGGTGTCATCAGAACTGATCGGGGAAGCAAAAAAAAACAATGTACATCTGAAAGCATTTCCTGTATGCCGTGACAGAATCGTCCCGATTGTGAATACGGCGAATCCGGTCAACCAACTGCCGGTCACAGCGCTCAAAAACATATTTACCGGACATACATCGAGCTGGCTTTCATCCGGCTGGACAGATTCACCGATTCAACCGGTAGTGAGACAGACATCATCAGGCACCTGCCGGATGTGGGAACAGATGATCCTGGATGATGCCGCCCCATCATCCCCCCATATTCCGGTCTCTTCAAACAGCGGCGTGCTGGCGGCAGTGGCCGAAAACCGATACGCCATCGGTTATGTCAGCCATGCGTATCTTAATCTGGAAGTCAAACCAGTACAAGTGACCGGTAACGACACTGAAGCGCGTCTGGAACGGACACTTTTTCTGTATGTCAATACCCACCGTTTTTCCAAAAAAATTAAAGCGTTTCTGACCTATCTGCACAGCGGATCTGCCAGAAAGATCATCGCTGACAGCGGATTTTTTCCTTTGCCTCATATGAAGTAGACATTGTCGGCTTTTCAAGGAAAGGTCATGAAGCGGCCATATAGACAGGATCATTTGATGCCAGCGTACATGAAGGACTGCACAAACTGCCGCTGAAACAGCAGAAAGGCGATGAGCAGGGGTGCCACAGACAGCAGGGTGGCGGCCGAAACAATGGACCAGTTCACCCCGGATTCCGGGGCCCCGAAAATGCCCAGCCCCACGGTCAGGGGACGGGTCTCCACAGAATTGGTGATGATCAGGGGCCACAGAAAATTGTTCCAGTGGTGGCTGATCGATACCAGGGCATAGGCCAGGTAGGTGGGCCGGGCCAGGGTGACATAATTTTCAACGATGAGAATTTCCGGGGTGATCATGGGCAGGATTGTGGGGGTGAAGTAGGCCATGCGTACCAGGGACCGGCCGGGAATGGCCAGGGCGATGGAGGTCGGGATGGTCACCAGTGCGAACCACAGGTTGTTGCCCAGCACCTTCCAGAACACGGGGTCTTCCATCATCCTGACGATTTGTCTTGACAAAAAGCAAAAGATAGGTACAATTGTACTTATGAAAATCATAGCAGACACGAATACTTTTTTGGCGGTCGCCCTTTATGAACCGGAGCGAGAGAAAATTATCAGGCTTACTTTAGGCCATGATTTAGTGGCACCGGATATACTACCTTTTGAAATTGGAAATGCATTATCCGCGATGCTAAAAAGAAAAAGGATTCAACCGGAAGAATTATTACCAGTATGGGATGTGACGCAGCAAATTCCTGTTGACCTGCGTAGCGTTAATATCCGTGAAGCTTTGAAAACAGCATCTAAATTCAATATTTACGCATATGATGCATACTTTATAGAGTGCGCTATTTCGCTACACTGCCCACTAATAACTCTTGACCAGCGTATGATTGAAGTGGCCAGGAGCATGGGTGTTAAAATCATGGAGGTGATTTGATGAAAGTTTATACATATTCAGAAGCACGTCAAAAGTTTTCTGCAGTTCTTGATATTGCAAAATCAGAAGAGGTTATCATTAAGCGCCGCGGGGGTGATACTTTTAAAATTATATTTACCAAATCCCCCAAATCTCCGTTTGATGTTACTGGAATAAAAACAAAGGCAACTACTGAGGACGTCCTTGAAGCCGTTAGAGAATCCCGTGCAGGGGGAGCCGAACCAAACGCTTGAGAGGGATCGGGCGGACACAGCATTGCGCATCGCGATTCCTAGTCATCCATGAAAGCCCCGGGTGATTTTTGATTTGAGCCAGGCCGACCGGTTGGTTGTAATGCCGGTGACCCCCAGATCAATCAGTTGCCGGGCTTCTGCCGGATCATCGACTGTCCAGCACAGGATTTCAAGTCCGGATCGATGCGCCTGTTCAATTATTTTTGAGTCAATGATTTTATAGTACAGGTCAATGCCGTCGAGCCCGTTATCGGCACATGCCTTGATTTTATCTGTTAAACCGGTTTTGTCTTCACTGACCCAGTAATAAAGATGGTCTGGAAATCTGTTTTTAGCGGCTAAAATGGTTTCCCATCCCAAACTGATAAATATCAACCGGTCTTTTTTGGGGCTGTCTGCCACAATTTGCTGGAGAGCCGGCAGAATTTCAGGTCCGCATTTG
>JAZBPL010000049.1:0-5401 GCA_036351635.1 Desulfotignum sp. | reverse complement strand
CTTTTCTGACACATTCCTTATATCAAAGCGGACCAGCAGGTCCCCCTGATCCCTGTCCCGTGTTACGGAAAATTTTTCAATATCCACTTTTCCCGCCGCTTTGGCAGCAATGGGGGGCGCAGCATCTTCGGGCTGCTGGGCAGCGGGTCTTTCTTCTGCCTGCAGGCTTTGGGCATCTGCATCTGTGTCAGGCATATCTTTTGTATCCTGCGCGCTCTGTGCCTGGCTATGTGATGCATCCTGTTCTTCTTTGTTCTTTTTTTCCCCGGCATCCGGACCAGCGTCCGCTGAAACCGGATCTGATACCTCTGATGCTATTTTCGGGTCCTGGCCTGACATGACCAGGCGTGCCATCAGGGTTTCTTTGTCGCGGGTCAACGCTGCCACCCGGCTTTCCAGGGATGCTGCCCGGGAGGCAAGTTCCGTGTTTTCTCTGGACACCTGGCCAAACAGGGTGAAAAACACCCCGGCTGCCGCCAGACAGACCAGTGTTGTGCACAAAAACATAACCAGAAGATATTTCAGGTATCCGCCGGGCTTTACCCCGCCCATGTCATCCACAATGAGCACGCGTTTTTTTGTGCTTTTTTTGTGGGGAGCGGGTTTTGAGCGGGCTATTTCTCTTTCCAGTTCTCTCGAAATATCTTCCATGCCCCATCCTTTTTGACAAGTGTCAACTGTTTCATGCCCGTGGTTGAAAATCCACTGGATTCATAGGTCTGAAAAAACCGTATCTCCAGTCCTTTTTTATTTTTAATGACCGTGAAATCTTTTCCTGTCACCCTGATATAGCTGTACCTGCCGGAAAGCTGCTTTTTGCGGTTCACCCACTGGGTTTTGTTCATGCCGTCGCTGTAAAACCCGGGGGCATAACATGCGGCATAGGCATCCATATCTTCGGCTGACCAGGCAGCCAGCCACTTTTCGACCATCTCCAAAGCAGATGCGTGGTCATGGGCGGGTTCTGTTTTGACGGCAGATGCATGCAGCACGGAAGCCCCTGCAACCAGAGGCGCCGGGCTTTTTTCATGGGATTTTTCCAGTACCTGGAAGGTGTCTCCTGTGATCTGCAGATCAGAAGTGCCGGACTGCTGGATAAACAGCTTGCGTTTGCCCAAAAACTGCCGGGTATCTTTCAGTACAAGCCAGAAATCCATCAGCACCACCACCATGTCCTGGTGCTGGTAAATCCCTGTGTCAGATGTCTGGATATGTATATTTTCCCCGGGATCTTCCGATGTTTTCCGCAGCTTTACCCATGCATCCCACCAGGATATATCCGGCAGATACCCCGGGCTGTAAAATGACAGATAATCGTGATAACTGCCGGTGGTGTGGGCCTGTATCCAGTTGTGCACAAAAGACAGCATCCGGTCTTTTGTCTGCTGCTGCTGTTCGGGTGTTACATACGCTATTTTTTCCACAATGATCAGCGGGGTGGCATGCAGCGTGATATAATCGGAAAGCATCAGCACATCTTCATTTTCAACAGCAATACACCCGTTGGTATCCATGGATTTCAGGGCTTTGTCCGTGCCGTGTATCCAGATGGCGGAGCCGTTTTTGCCCTGGCGGACATCCATAAAATTGGGGTAGTCAGTGGGAAAGGCCCGTTTCCCGTAGATGGGTGTCAGGTATCTGTCCTCATATTCATCAATGAGAAAATAGATGCCTTCCGGTGTTTTTTTATCCCCGGCCTGTTGTTTGGGGCCGATCACCTCTCCTGTGGAACAGGCGGTTTCAAATATCTGCTGCAGATTCCCGGCCGCCTGGTCTGCCCTGTAAATATAAAACTTCTGGGTCTGTTTTTCCACCAGAATGGCATTTTCATTTTCCGGCAGGGCAATGATGGCAGACGGCACAGACCCGGCCGATACCGCAGAGGAAAACAAACACAAAAAACATACGGCCGTCAGCACTGCTGCCGGCACAACCGCCATCCTTCTGCATCTCTTTGCATACACATTCATGGGCAACACATCACATCATTTGTTTCTTCGGGATGACCGGTCATTCCGAAGAGATCAGTTTAAGGTGTCTGTAGGCTGTATCAGAGGCTTTTCTGCCGCTGGAGGTACGCAATACAAGGCCTATTTTCAGTAAAAACGGCTCCACCACATCCACCAGGGTATCGGTTTCTTCCTGCAGGGTTGCAGCAATGGCTTCAATCCCCACAGGACCGCCTTTGTAAAAATCAATAATGGTGGCAAGATAATTTCTGTCCAGCCGGGTGAGTCCCAGACCGTCAATCCCTTCAAGGGCCAGGGCGGCCTGGACAGTGTCCCGGGTCACCCGGCCGTCGGATCTGACCTGGGAAAAATCTCTTACGCGCTTGAGCAGGCGGTTGGCAATTCTCGGGGTCCCCCTGGACCGCCGGGCCAGTGCCTGGGCACCATCTTCTGAAATCCGGGTCTCCAGCAGCTGTGCAGACCGTTTGATAATAACCACCAATTCTGGAATGGTGTAAAAATCCAGGGTCCTGAAAAGACCGAACCGGTCCCGCAAAGGAGAAGACAACAGCCCCACCCGGGTGGTGGCCCCCACCAGCACGAATCTGCGCAGCCTGTACCGGTGGCTTCTGGCATGGATGCCCTTGTCAAACACAAAATCCACGGCAAAGTCTTCCATGGCCGGATATAAAAACTCTTCCACCACCTTGGGGATCCGGTGGATCTCATCAATGAACAAAAATTCCCCGTCCGACAGATTGGTCAATATGCCCATGAGATCTCCCCCTTTTTCAAGGGTGGGACCGGAGGTAACGGTGAGTTCCTTTCCCATTTCATTGGCAATGATATGGCAGATGGTGGTCTTGCCCAGGCCCGGGGGACCGTGGAGCAGGATATGGTCCAGGGGTTCGTTCCGCTGACGGGCTGCCTGGATGGCAATCTTCAGGGTTTCCACCGTATCGGCCTGGCCCACATAATCTTCAAACCGCACCGGCCGCAGGGAAACCATGTCCGGCATCTTGTCTTCCGGGGCAGCGGCAGGGTTCACCACCCCCTTTTTTTCTGAAGAAAAAGACAGGATATCATCTGCCATGTTTACAATCCTTCCTGGTAAATGGTATCAAGCAGTTCTTCCGGGGTATGAATGTCCGGATTTTTCTCAAAGGCGGCCTGTATCATGCGCCGGGCAGAGGCTGGGGAGTGCCCCAGCTGCTCCACCAGCACACCTGTCACCTGGAGGGCGATCTCCTGTTTGTCCGGTGCCATGGGCAGGACCTGGTCAGGGGCACTGCCGGCAGCATGTTCCATGAAGGCCATGGTTTTTCCATGCAGGGTGGCAATGATCTTTTCTGCGGTGCGTTTGCCGATACCCGGCAGCTGCCCCAGAAAAGTGACATCCTTTTGTTCAATGGCCCGGGCGATTTCCCCCACAGGCCGGACCAGGGCCTTTACCGCTTTCATGGGCCCGATGGCGGCCACGGAGATGAACAACTGAAAAAACGCCTTGTCTTCCAGGGATGAAAACCCGATCAGCACCGGTTTGGGCTGCCGTTCACTCACATGGTAATAAATATAGAGGCTGACAATATCATCCGTGCCGATACCGGCGGTTATCCGGGCCATGGTAAAGGTATTCACCAGAACCTCGTAGCCCACACCACCGGCCAGCAGCAGAACCGCATCTGCTTCAGAATGGATGATATGTCCCTCAAGATATCCGATCATGGTTTTTCCTGTGCCTGTAGTATCCGGTAATGGCCAGTGCCAGCGCATCTGATGCATGAAACGGGCGGATGGGTTCCGGATGGTTCAGCAGATGCCGCACCGCCCGCTCCATCTGGATTTTGTCTGCATTTCCGTTTCCACAGATGATTTTCTTGGCCTCCCGTACAGCGATCTCCTCAACCCGTATACCGGCCCTGCATGCCGCAACCTGGAGGACCCCTGACACTTTGCCCAGCATAATACCGGATTGCGGATATTTTTCAAGGGAGTAAATATCCTCGATCACCACAAAATCAGGCCCCTGTTCTGTGAGAAAGTCATATATCCGTGTGTAAATGGTGGTGAGCCGGAAAGGCGTGCTCTGGTCCGACCTGGTGGCAATGCTGCCGAAGGAATACCGGGTGACCCTGACTGGATCACCTTCCAGGACCCCTATTCCTGTACCGGCAAGGCCAGGGTCGATACCGACAATCTTTACCATCTTTGTTTTACCGGATCTGATGTTTTTGTCAGCACTCAGTCCAGGTTTTTGAGTTTTTCCCTTGCAAACCCAGCTTCCCTGGCATCGGGATACCGGTTCACAAGTTCATTTAAA
Source organism: Desulfotignum sp. (assembly GCA_036351635.1). GTDB lineage: Bacteria > Desulfobacterota > Desulfobacteria > Desulfobacterales > Desulfobacteraceae > Desulfotignum. The sequence continues at coordinate 1,132 of JAZBPL010000049.1, read as the reverse complement.
ATCAACCGGGCATTGGCCTTTTCCCCAAGTTCAGCAAAGGCGTATCCCTGCTTTAACCGGGCAGCTGCCGCTTTGTTTGAATCAGGATACTGCTCCAGCACCTTCTGGTATTCCAGAATGGCCTTTTCATACCACTTGTCCACATAATAGCTGTCAGCAATCCAGAACCGGGCATTGTCTGCGTTGTCTGAATCCGGGTATTTGTTGATAAAGTTTTCAAACTGTATCCTGGCTTTTTCCATGTCTCCGTCATCAAACAGTTTTTTGGCAAACGCGTACAATCCCTGCTCTGAATCGGTATCCTGCTGCACAGCGCCCGGGGCATCACTGCCTGGTTCCGGCCGGGCGGCCGCATCCGGGTCGGCGATGGTCGGTTCAAACCCCAGATAGTTTTCCAGGGTGAGAATTTTTGTATAATTGCGGGAAATGGCATTGTCCAGCCGGTCCAGCCGCTTTTCCAGATCCTGCCGGCCCGCCTGGCTGTTGCTGCCGAACCGGTGGGTGATCTCTTCGATCATCCCCTGGAGCTGGCCGTGTTTTTCCTTGAGCTGGGTGAGTTCATACTTGATCTCAGCTGTGGTTTCCCGGTTTACGGTTTCATTTTGGGCAATTTTCTGCTCAATCGCATCCAGGCTTGTTTTCAGGTCGGCTTCTTTTCCAAAAAATTTTTCCTGCAGCGCCATCTGACGGTTGTTTTCCATTTCCAGCGCTGTGATGCGGTTTTCCAGGACCTGGTATTGTTCCGGGGTGACACACCCTGAAAACACCGAGAAAACCACCAGCACACACCCCCACAAAAAGATATGTTTCATCGCAAAACCCCGCTGCCGTCAAAAAAAGATTATAAACACCCATGCCCTGGCGGGCACAACAAAGAATGAAAGCTGTTAGATCTTAGCTGTTAGCTGTTAGCTATTAGCTGTTAGCTTTTAGCTTTTAGCTGAGTACTGACGGCTTTCATATAATCCCCATGCCCTGGCGGGCACAACCAAAAATGAAAGTATGAGCAGGCAGATATTAACTTAACACCTAAAACTTAACACTTTCATATAAAGATCAGGCAGTATCTTACATACCTGATCCTGGTTGTTCACAAAAAAGAAAACACAGGATCAGTGCCGGAGGCGTACCG
>JAZBPL010000048.1:0-5687 GCA_036351635.1 Desulfotignum sp. | reverse complement strand
TCCTGTTTTGTGGGTTTGCGGTTGTCAGGGGTTTTGCATTTTACAATGCTTGTCAGATAGATTTCCTTCCGCACCATTCCCGACTGTGCCAGCACCTTGTCAAGATATTTTCCGGCCCTTCCCACAAAGGGTCGGCCTGTTCTGTTCTCTTCTTTTCCCGGGTTCTGTCCCACCAGCATGATATCTGCATGAAGCGGGCCTTCGCCTTCCACAAACCGGTATTCCCGGCAGATCTGTAAATCATGAATCTGCATTTTTCCCGATTTTCAAACAAACGGGTTGGCAATATGCTGCTGGGCGGTTTTATCAATGTTGCCATCAAATGGCCTACCGTAGTAGTCGTATATCTGGATCTCGTATTCCCTGTTAACCGGCTTTTCCGGATCAAATTCGGGCCCGTTTTCGATCTCGGCCTTACTCAGGTCCATTTCGAACTCCCCCTTCACCCAGCTGACCGACCCGGCCCATTTCAGGGGCAGCAGCACTTTTTTTCCCCCTGGCAGCCAGTTGCGGGTATCCACCACCACATACCGCAGTGCCCAGGTTTTATCGTCCATGATCAAATCCTCCACATGGCCCACCTTGCCGTCACTGGCCCTGATTTCGTAACCGGTCACCTCTTTCAATGATCTCAAGAAGTTTGACTCCCCGGTTTCCGTGGTCTCTTTGTCCGGTTCTGCGGGCTGGCCGCATCAGACATAAAAAAGGGATGCCATGAAAAATTTCGAAAACCTGATAAAAGTGAAATCGCTGTTGTCTTTTCTGGTTTATATGCATATCACTGGGTAGTACGAAATTTCCATTTAACAGGAAGCATTTTCATTTAATGAAAATAGGCCAGAGAAGATCTGAATTCTTCGTCGATATCTCCGATTATTGATTTTATGCCTTTTTTTACCTTATCCATATCCTCCTGCTGATCAATATGCTGCAGTGTATCAAGCTCTTTTTCCAGAGATTTGAGCGTGGTTTTCAGATTGTTGATTTTTTCCGTAGCCATTTTCTGTTCAACCGGGTCTGCCTGGCTTTTTTTTTCAATAAATGTGTTTTCCAGGTCATTTAGTTTATCTGTATATTTTTTCAGCCCCTGTTTTAATTCATTTTCCAGTTCTTGTTTTGATGTCATTTTTTCCTCCTTTTATTCAGATGACCGCATTTTTTGGGGATAAAATACATTTTTCCAGTGGTTGTAATTCCATCCCGAAGTTCCCACATCGATTTTTTTTCTGGTCTGATCTTTCATTCTTTGTTCCTTAGCCGCCACGAGAGCGTTCGCAATACCTGTCAGGCAACAGCGGTATTCAGTGCTGTGAAATCTGTTCATAATTCTTTCTTTTTTAGGACAGACCTGCAATCAGGAGAATACTGTATTTTGGCACAGGGATACATGTAGAAATTTTTTTGACCGGTTCAAGGGCATCCACTGCAGCGTTTATATCGAGACTCGGATTGATGCTAAAGGATACGATGGTCTTGTTTTCATCCATAGTTGCTTCTCCTTGGAAAATACTTCGGATTTGGATAAAGGTATGGTCCCCTTTTTCTTTTCAGCGTCCATCAGGTGTTTCCTGTATTTTGTCCAGTATGCACAAAAAGGAAATCAGTTTGTCAAAAAACGTGCACAGGAACTCGGACATCCCGATGAAGTCGGCAGAACCGGCATCCTGCTGCGTGCATTACTGCACACCCTCCGGGATAGAATATCCATCAGCGAATCATTGCATTTCATAGCCCAGCTGCCGGAAGATCTGAAAAAAATGTTTCAGGCGGCATAACCAGGGTGGGTATTGCACCCGGGCATCAGCACCCCCCCCGGAGGCCGGAGCAGCTGTCCGCCAGGACCGCCGGGACTGGTGCAGCATGCCGGGGCTGCCGCATCACAATATCACATGCATGACCGATGCGGCAGCCCCCTGCAGTCTCTTAATCCTGTCAGCGGATGGCCTGCAGCTCTTCTTCCACCACCCCTTTGAAAAGATCCATTTTATAGGTATTTCCCAGAATCGGCGTGGCCTCTTCCACCACAGCCCGGGCCGCTTTTTGAATGGCTGCGTCATCCAGGCGCCGGCCTGTGATGGCCTCTTCCACGGGCCGGCTCCGCCAGGGAATCGGGGCAGCACCGGACAGATACACCCGGCTGCTGATGACTGTATCACCTTCCATTTCCAGAGCCAGGGCCAGTCCGGCAAGGGCAAAATCCCATGACCTGCGGGCCCGGACCTTGCGGTAGGAACTGCGCAGGTTTTCGGCAGGTGCGGGCAGAACAATATGGGTTACCACTTCTCCTGGTTTTAAGACGGTTTCAACCAGTGGATTTTCCACGGGCAGCACAAAAAAATCTGCCGCCGGCACGGTTCTGCTGCCATCCGGCCCTGAAATTTTGAGGTGTGCCGACAGTGCGGCCAGGGGCGGGGCCGTATCTGACGGATGGGTGATGACACAGATAAAGTCATGCCCGAATATGGCATGGAACTGGTGTTCCCCGTCCAGGGCATAGCAGGTTTTCCCGCCTTTGCGCCGGCAGTGGAATTCTCCTCTGTAATACCAGCAGCGGGGCTTCTGGCAGAGATTTCCCCCGATGGTCCCCTGGTTTCTCAGCTGGGGACTGGCCACCTCTGACGCTCCTTTGGAAAGGCCGGGATATTTTTGTTTCACCAGGGGATTTTCCGCAACTTCGGTGATGGTGGTGAGCGCACCGATGACCAGGCCCCCGTCTGCGGTCTCCCTGATCCCGTGGAGATCGGACAGCGCACTTACACTGACCATCTTATCCACCTGCATGATACCATCGCGCAGGCACCCGATCAGATCGGTGCCCCCTGCATGGATGGCCGTGTTTTTCTCATTGAGATGTTTTACTGTGTCTTTTATGGTATCCGGCCGGACATATGAAAATTTTGGTAGCACGGCTTATCCCTCCTTTATGGCTGTCAGGTGTCGGCGCATTTCAATGGGGGTGACCGGGGCCCGGGTGAACCGGATACCGGTGGCCATAAAAAGCGCATTGGCAATGGCTGCGGCGGTGGGTATGGTCACCGGCTCGCCCAGGCCTTTTGTGCCGGTGCTGTTGGCTTCCGGATCACCGATCTCAATGGGCAGGCTTTCCATGTCCACCGGCACGTCAAGCGCTGTGGGAAGCTTGTAATCATGCCAGTTCCGGTTGCACAGTCTGCCGGTCTGCCGGACATCCAGCTGCCGGAACTCGGTCATCCCGAACCCGATACCCATGACAATACCGCCGAACACCTGGTTGTCATAGGTGAGCCTGTCCAGGACCCGGCCGCTGTCATTGGCACTTAAAAACCGCAGAATCTGCATTTCACCGGTTTTCGTGTTCACTTCCAGCTCACAGAACTGGGCCGCAAACGGATTAACACTCTTGTCTGCGGGATTGGGGCCCCGGTAACCCACACCTACTACCACACCGCGTTTTTTCAGGCGACTGACCCCGGTTACCTGTATCCGTTTGTTTTTGTCCTTTCGTGATATGATTTCATCGCCTTCATAGGCAAGATCTTCTGCCGGTATGTTGAGATCTTCCGAGGCCATTTCAAGGAGCTGCCTTTTGACGGCAATGGCGGCATTGCGCACAGTGGGCGACTCGGTGGGAACGGTTTTGCTGCCGCCGGATGGTGTTGCATACTGGGTGGTTTCCGTGTCTGCATGTTCAATCTGGATAACCTCCGGTTTGACCCCGAGCTCCTCGGCTGCCACCAGGGCCATCACTGTTTTGGTGCCGGTGCCGATATCACTGGCCCCCATGTTCAGGTTCACTGATCCGTCCCGGAATAGTTTGATGATGACCGTGGATGGCGGACCGCCCCCGCCCACAAACCAGACGCAGGACCCCATTCCCACCCCGCGCTTGATATGGGTTCCGGTGTGATTGTGGGCCCTTGCCTGTTTTACCGCCTTTTCCCACCCGAACTGTTCAGCGCCCTTTTCAATGCACGCTTTCAGGCCGTTTGAGGTATAAGGACGGTTACGGCCCTGGCTGATATCAGGAATATTTTTCAGCCGCAAAGCCACCGGATCCATGCCGATTTTATGGGCAAGGTCATCCATCATCTGCTCCAGGGCCCAGCTTGCCTGTGGATGGCCGGGGGCACGAAACGGACGGGCCGGTCCTGCGTTGATGTAGACATCTTCGGAGCTGCACCTGACATTGTCACATGCATACAGGTCGCGGATCTGCCAGTCCACCAGCGCGGTGCCCCCTGCCGGGTATGCCCCGCTGGGGCCGGTGCAGGTAAAATCACAGGCAGTGAGGGTCCCGTCCTTTTTAACCCCTGCTTTTAACTGCATGGTGCTGGCCGGCCGGTTGCCCACACACATATAGGTCTCTTCCCGGGTTAAAATCAGCTTGACCGGACGGCCGGTCTGCCTGGCCAGCAGAGCGGCCAGCACCGTGTATTTACCGGGTTTGAGCTTGCTGCCGAATCCGCCGCCCATATAATGGCCGATCACCCGTACCTTGGAAAGGGGCATGCCCAGCACATCTGAAATTTCCGACTGGACAGCATAGACCCCCTGGGTGGATTCCCACAGGGTCAACCGGTCTTTGTCCCAGCTGGCCACACACCCGTGCAGCTCCATTGGCGTATGCAGTTCGCACTGGGTCTCATATGTGTTTTCCAGAACCACCTCTGCCGCATCAAATCCTCTGGCCACATCTCCACGTGCATATTCATCCATTTCCACCAGATTGCCGTTTTCATGGATATCGGGCACGTCTTCTGAAAGTGATTTGCTGTGGTCCGCCACAAAAGGCAGCACCTCATATGCTGCATCAATGGCGCGCACTGCATCCCAAGCCTGATAATGGGTGTCGGCCGCCACTGCAGCCACAGCTTCCCCTTCAAAGCGGCACCGGGTATCCAGCAGCGGACCTGAATAGCCGTTGTATTGCCATTTGAGCTTTTTGGCTTCCGGGGTCTGTCCGGTGATCACCGCCCGCACCCCGGGCATCTTTTTTGCCCGGCTGACATCCAGTTTTGTAAGGTTTGCATGGGGATGGGGGCATCTGAGGATGGCCCCGTAAATCATGTTGGGCAGTGTGATATCCGACGGATACACCGCTGCGCCGCTCACCCGTTCATAAGCATCCACCCGGGGAATGCGTTTTCCCACCACATGGGTCTGCTTCCAGAATCCTGGCTCTTCTCCCGGGGCCGGGGTCTCAGGTATGGAAAGCCCCTCAGTGTAGTAAATACTATTGTTTTCTGCCATGGTACCCCCTATTTTATTTTACGTTGGGCTGCATTGCGGGCTGCCCGGAAAATATGGTTGTACGCACCACACCGGCAGAGATTGCCCGATACCCCGACGCGGATGTCATCCATGGACGGCTGTGGTGTCTTTTCTAAAAGTCCGTGAACCGACATGATCTGGCCCGGGGTGCAGTAGCCGCACTGAAACGCATCTTCTTCCAGAAATGCGGTCTGCACAGGCCCCAGCTCTTCACCCTGCATCAGTCCCTCCAGGGTTGTAATATTACAGCCCTGTGCTTCCACTGCCAGTGTCATACAGGCATAACGGGGAATCCCGTCAAAAAGCACGGTGCAGGCCCCGCATTCCCCCCGGCTGCAGCCTTCTTTGGTACCGGTCAGACCGATCACCTCCCGCAGAACATACAGCAGGGTCCACCGCGGTTCCACCAGAACAGCCCGGTCCGCGCCATTGATATG
>JAZBPL010000047.1:0-8373 GCA_036351635.1 Desulfotignum sp. | reverse complement strand
TGGCCATGGCGATAATCTTGCTTTTTGTGAGATAGCGGACCGCTTCATCCGGCAGGTTCAAGGATGCAAATACGGGAACCAGGGTTTTTTCCTGCATGGCCGGGAACCACTGGGGCAGTTCCGGAATCAGCTGGATAAATTCGGTTATGTATTCCGTGCGTGGTGTGGCCTTGGTTTCCACCACAAAAAACAGGGTGTCGGTTTCAGCAATCACATCAAATTCCCGGATCATGGTGCGGTCTTTGTTGCGGCGCCTGTTCCGGACCGAAAAGGAATCAAACTCATCTATATTGAAATGTTTTCTGGCCACACCCTTGAGACCCGGGGCCACGATGTCTTCTACAATGGTCCCCATTTTATTGGCCAGTTCTCCCCACTGCCTGTTCATCTGTTTACGGTCAGCCTCACTGTCAAGCTTAAACTGCTTCATTTCATCTTTGAAATCCTTCATTTCATCCTTGAAATCAGACATCTCAGATTTGAAATCCTTCATCTCATCTTTGAAAACCGACATCTCATCCTTAAAATCTCTGAGGGCCATGTCTGTTTTCATGGATTCATAGGCAAGCTCCATCATGATCTTTTCAAGGCCGCTTACTTTTTCTTTCAAAACAGTATCTGTCATTTTTTCTCCTTTGAGGGATGAGGGGTGAGGGATACTTCCTCATACCTCACTCCTCATTCCCCGGAATCATGATGTCATAATACGCTTTCTGGCCCGGCGTTGATTTATAGTCGATCTCACCGCCCAGGCGGGTTTTTACCCGGTCGATCACCGCTTTTACCGTGGATGGATCAGAAATCATTTCTGAATCCCGGTATATGATGCACAGGTGGTTGTCCAGGATGGAGGCGTTGATATAGATGAGCGGGTCCGGCCGGTTTCCGGAAACATCGGTTTTCAGGGAGCTTTCCACCAGCTTTTCCAGCAGGGTATATATGGCATCATAGTCAGATGTAAACACATATCCGGGATCAGCTGAAAAAGAGATGCGCAGCCGGGATTTGGCATATTTTTTTTCAATCCGGGCCAGCAGTTTTTCCATATCAACAGCATCCGGATCAAACACCTGCCTTTTGTCTCCGTACAGGGCATCGATCATCTCGTTTTCCACCTCATAGATGCGGGCACACAGATCTTCGGGCACCTTCATGACTGTGTGATCTCCGTTTTCCAGGGAACCCATGGTCAAGGTGCCCTTCTGCTCTTTTATCCAGATGCCCTTTTTGAACAATCGGTTGTGCTGCGATTCGGTCATAGCATGTGTCCCCCGGAAAAAAAATTATAAGGTATTTATTTTATACCTGAAACAGCCGGGATAGGCAACAGCGATTTTGGCAACAACGGTGACTTTTCTCATGGTCCCATTCAAATTCCATATGATAATTATAGTTCATTGGACGACATATGGCAATGGAATTTTAATTTTGTGGATCTATGAATGGTATCAGTAGTTAATATTGATTTAATTTCGGAAGTATTTTATAACAACCGTAAATGATAGATACCAGACATTTAGAAATGCTCAAAGAACGTGACATTTCCATGGAAATGGTCGATTTGGCCATGACTGTTCCGGACCGGGTTGAAGATATGGAGGATGGCACAAAACATTTCCTGAAACAGTTTGATACTGCTGGCGGTCGCTGGCTTCGGGTTATCGTGAATATAAAAAGCGCACCGCCTCGAAGAATCACGGCTTTTTTTGATAAACGGTTAAGGAGAAAGCAGCATGAGAATAAAAGTGGATAAAGAGGCTGATGCACTGTATTTTCGCCTTGATGAAAATAAAATATATGCAGGTCTGGTTGTTCTTCTCATGGCGTTTTTGGTGGTTGCTTCAGGGTGTGCCTCTGATGAAAAAAAAGTACAGGCCCTTGTTGCAGAGGGCCGGGCCTATTTTGAGGACCAGGCGTATGCAGAGGCAAAAATCCAGCTGCAGAACGCCATACAGCTGGCCCCTGATTCTGTGGAAGCCCGTGATCTTCTGTCCAAAGTGTATATAGCGCTGGGGGATGCCCAGGAGGCGTTCAAGCAGTTTCTGCGCCTGGAGCAGCTGGCCCCGGAGAATATGGACTATCCGCTGCAGGCGGCATCTTTTTTTCTGCTGTCCCGGCAGCGGCCAGAGGCGGAACGGCGGGTGAACGCGGTGCTGGAAAAGGAACCGGACAATATCCAGGCCCTGTATCTGCACGCCGGCATCCTCGGGGCCAAAGCCCAGAACCTGGATGCGGTAAAGGCGGTGTACCACCGGATACTGGATATCGACCCGGCCCAGGCCAAGGCACACATGGTGCTGGCAAAGATCCACATGGCGGAAAATGACCCGGAACAGGCGGAGAACAGCCTGCGGCTGGCCCTGGAAGCTGAACCTGAGAATACCGGTATTTACAGGGCGTTGTTTGAGTTTTACCTGTCCCGCAAAGACCTGGATGCTGCCCAGGATGTCCTTGACAGCCTGATTGCCAAAAAACCTGATTCTGTGGAACCCCTGTTGATTGCCGGCAATTTTTATGCGGCCCAGGGCAAAGCGGACCAGGCAGAGGAAAAGTTCCGGCAGGCGGTTGCACTGGATCCGGATAACATCAATCCCCATATGGTGCTGGCAAAACTGCTGAACAGCCGGGGCAGCAAAGAACAGGCAAAGGAACACATTGAAAAGGCCCTGGCAGTTGATCCGGATAATTTTGCCGTGAAAACCGCCTATGCAGAGTTTCATTTTGCCAACAAAGAGATGGCTGCAGCAGAAAAACTCACAGATGAGATGCTTGCCCTGCGCCCGGATTTTCAGGGCGCAAAACTGCTCAAGGGAAAGATCCTGGCAGCAAAAAAAGACTATGACCCTGCCGTTAAAATCTTTCAGGAATTGTTGAAGGACGAGCCGGAATCAGACCAGTACAATTTTCTGCTGGGGTCTGTGTTTTTTGAAAAAAATGATTTTCAGCAGGCAGCCCCGTTTCTGTCAAAAGCCCTGGAAAAAAACCCGGGCCTTTCCCAGGCGGCATTGATGATGGCCAGGGTGCATTTTCGCCAGGGCGATCTGTTTCTGGCTGAAGAAAATGCCAAAAAGGTGCTGGCAAGCGTGCCCGGCCATTATGATGCCGGCATGCTTATGGGGGATATTGCACTGGCCCGGCAGGAATATGAAGCTGCACAGGCAGTGTTTGAAAACCTGATCAACCAGAACCCGGACAACCCGGCCGCCTATTTCAAGCTGGGGATGCTGCACCGGCACCGGAACAACCCGGATGCAGCCCTGGAAAATTTTGACAAGGCCCTGGCATTGAACCCCAACCTCATGGATGTGTTCACCAACCTCATTGCCGTGCTTGCCTCCCAAAAAGCGTATGAAACAGCCCTCCAGCGGTGCGATGCCCACCTGGAAAAAACAGGGGACATACCGGTGGTAAGCTCGGTTGTGCTGAACCTCAAGGCCAATCTGCTGCTGGCCGAGGGCAGGCTGGACCAGGGCAGAAAGATGCTCAGGCAGTCCATTGAAAAAAATCCCGGGCACATCACCCCGTACCTGACCCTGGCCGGGATTTACCGCAATGAGGGAAACCTGGATGAAACCGTGTCTTTGTACAAAACCCTGACGGAAAAAAGGCCGGACCAGGCCTCCCCCCACAGCCTGCTGGGCACCCTGTATGAACAGCTGGGAAAAACAGACCTGGCAGAGGCGCACTACAAAAAAGCTTTGGACATCGATCCGGACTACATCCCGGCGGTGAACAACCTGGCCTTTTTGTATGCCGAGCAGGACAAGGAGTTGAACAAGGCCCTGGACCTGGCCCGGCAGGCCAAAGAGCGGATGGGAAAGCTGCCGGCCATCATGGACACCCTGGGGTGGGTGTATTATAAAAAAGGACTGTATGATTCAGCTGCGGCAGAGTTTGCCGCCTGTGTGGAAAAAGAGCCGGAAAACCCGATTTTCCATTACCATCTCGGGCTTGCCCACAACCGGCTGGGAAATTATGCAGCTGCGGAAACAGCCCTGAAAAAGGCCCTTGCTTTGCAGAAGGATTTCCAGGGCGCAGAAGAGGCAAAAAAGGTGCTGGGACGGTATTAGAATTAGCTGTTAGCTTTTAGCTGTTAGCTGTTAGCTTTTGGCTTTTAGCTGTTGGCGGTATGGATAGCCCGCGGTTATTCCACGATCTCCAGGATGACACGTTTCTGTTCTTTGGCAGATGCGCAGGAAAGGATGGTGCGCATGGCCTGGGCGGTCCTCCCTTTTTTTCCGATGACTTTTCCCAGATCCTCTTTTGCCACCCGAAGTTCCAGGACAAGGGTCTGCTGTGCCTTTATCTCCTGGACATCCACCTTTTCCGGATCATCAACCAGAGACTTTGCAATGTAGGTGATTAACTCTTTCATGACGGGATCTCCTTTTTCTGTGTGCCAAGATGATAATGAAAATCTATATTATGCCCGGTCAACCGATCAGGGTGTCTGGGTTCATGGTCCGCCAGCTGAAATAATCATTTTTTACCATACCATAATCGTTTAGATTCACAAGCACTATTTGGGGCTTTGTGTGCATTTGCAAGCATTTTTCTTGACATCAAAGGCAAATCCATTATTTTATGACACGTGCCAGATTCCGATTTTAACGCAATACAGGGCTGCCGGTGGTGGAAACTGCCTTTTTTCCTGCAGCGGCAGCCAAAGACAGATAAAAGGAAACATACGTGACCACAACCGACATTGACCTTACCAACTCCCAGCGCAAAATGCTGTCTGAAGCAGGGTATGCAGAACCGGCAATTACCTATTTTCTTGAAAAAAAATACATGGGCCATATCCCGGATGCCAGCCAGGTATCTGAAAAAGTGGGCTCCTGCGGCGATATCATGAAAATCTACCTCCAGGTGGACAGCAACCATATTGTCCAGGATGTCCGGTATGAGATCACCGGGTGTGCCGGGGCTGTTTCCGCAGCCATGGCAGTGGTGGATCTCATCAAGGGCCGGCATATTGACCAGGCCCTGGCCATTAACGACGGAGATGTGTTTACAAAGCTTGAAAACATTCCTGAAAAAAAACACCACTGCATCCAGCTGGCGGTCAAAACCATGCACAAGGGAATCCAGGATTACAAAGCCGGCAGGCCCCATTAGGACGGCAGGCTGTTTTTTTCTGGCCCTCTGGCTGATGGCCGGGTGTACAGGATCTGCAGAGTTCCGGATACAGGAACTGGCCAAGACCGATATGGATGTGGTGGCCAACATCCATCGGGAACAGGCGGTGACCCTGCTCAAAAACCTGACGGAAAAACTGTACAACATGAATTCCAAAGAGCTGCTAAAAACCCCGGGGGCCACCATTGATTCCCGGATACAGCAGATCTTTCAATGCCCCCCTCCTTGTTTTTTCCCGGCTTCGGCAAAAGAGGATGCACCAGACAATGCAGAAAACAATCAGGAGATCGATACCATTTTAACAGGGTTTGATCCGGATTATTCTGGAGACCGGGTGTATGCCGTTGTCCTGGGGCTGTACACCATGATCCACAAATCCTATGCAGGCAGGTGTGAACTGTATATCCTGGATTTCCTGGATGCCCAGAACCTGTACAACAGCGCCAGAAACATAGAGGTGCTGGTGTGGCGGCTGTCCCATCGAAAAAACCGGGACGGCCGGCTTTTTCTGGCCACGGACCAGTGCGGGGGGGCGGTGCGGAACCTGAGTTTTGAGCGCCTTTTCGGCAAGCTGATTTCCCTGCAGGACACCATGGCCCGGATGGTGGCATCCCGGGGCGGCCGCATGGTCACAAAAACCATGCACCAGGCAGCCGGGATGGTGTTTCTGCCCATCAGGCCGTAAGCTTTACGTCAATTTATTACACCACAATTATGATACCACGAAGGACACGAAGATCACGAAGAAATGACATCTTCGAGATCTTCGTGTCCTTCGTGGTTTTAGAAAAGCAAATCACTGTATAGCCATTATTTGGTTTGTGTCTTTGCAATGATTTTCTCACATGGCCCGGGCGTGTGCTTCAAAGCGTTCCACCTGGTCCCGGTAATAGGGGTGCCTGTCGCCGGCCAGGGCCAGGGCTTCCTTTGCCGCATCAACCGCCTCCGGTACCCGGTTGTTGACGAAAAGGGCCTCGGCATAGGTATCCAGGACAAAGGGTTCTCTGGCAATTGCCAGGGCCCGGGATGCCAGGGCCAGGGCCTGTTCATAATCACGCAGATTTTCGTCCGGGCAGGTGGCCAGGAGCCAGGCCAGGTTGTTGAGGGCATGGACATTGTCTTTGTCAATGCGGACCACGTTCTCCCAGGCATCTTTTGCCATGGAATACTCCTGTTTGTTGAAATAATAATCCCCCACATACACATACAGGTCCGCGTTTTTGGGATCCACTGCCATCTGCTGCAACAGCAGGTGGCCGGCAACAAAATTTTCAAACCCCGGCTGCAGGCGGCCGTAATTGATGCTGTATCCTGCCCAGAACACCCCGGCCAGCACCAGGGCAAATCCTGTGATCATCCGCCTGACACGGCGGTGGTGGCGGTCCACCAGGGCCGGGTTGTGCTGGCATTTTTCCAGGAACCCGATGCGCTGGGCAATGCTGAAATGGTGCCAGTTGGGCCTGTCCATGGCCTGGCGGCCCAGGGCGGCGATCTTGTAGAATGTCCGGATCAACGGGGCGGCATCCGGATGAAACCGGTACAGGTGGATATCAGCCTGGCGTTCAAAATTGCGCATGAAAAACCCGAAACCAAACCGGAAGTACAGCACAAAAAAGCTGATGAGCAGCACACAGATCATCACCGGATGGGCCTGGTCTTTTTCCAGCCCGAAAAAGGCAAATGCCTGGTACAGAGGCTCTGCGATAAAGAGCAGGAGCATCACGGGTTCAAAAAAAACAAAATTGCAGGCAATGAACCCGGCAAAAAACAGCAGGTAAAACAGCATGTGGTGGTGCTGGACATGGCCGATCTCATGGAGCATCACCGCCTCCATCTCCTCTTCATTCAGAGAATGCACCAGGGCCGGGGTCACCAGGATATAGCGGTACCGCGCCACAAGCCCCATCACCCCGGCTGTTATCATGGAACCGCCGAACAGGTCCCATTTCAAAATATCTGCATACTTGAGCCCGGCCTTGTCACACACCGCTTCGATGCGGGATCTGGCAGGGCTCTTTTCCATGGGCCGGCACCGCCAGACTGTCTTGATCAGCTTGGGGCCGAACACTGCAATCGCCACCAGAAACACCAGGATAGATCCGATCTCGCCTGCAGGGGTGGTGAAAAATTCTTTCACCGGTGCATAGGGAAAAAACCGGATCAGGTCGGCAAACAGGGACAGGCACAGCCAAGGGATCAGGGCAGGCAGGGAAAATGACAGGTTTGACACAATGTAGTCCCGCCGGGAAAAATCCTTTGCAAAAAAATCCTTCTGCACCTGGTAAGCGGCATTCCAGATGATGACCAGATAGAGCACAAACAATCCCAGAAACAGCAGCGCCTCCAGGGTGGGGACCGCCTGGAACAAGGATATGTCTGAAAACGCGGCATTGAGCCGGTACACATAGATATTTGCGGCAAACACCACCAGGGCCAGAATGGAGAGCCGGAATGTGGCCGCAGAAACCGCATGGTCCACCCCGGCAGCAGAATATGCGTCTGCCCTGGTGCTGATACGCCGGAAGCTCAGGTGGCAGGCGAGCACGAAAAAACACCCCAGGATCAGGCTGTGCAGCCACCCTGACGGATCATGGGCAGCGCTCTGGTCAAACAGGTCGGAGGTGGCATAAATGATCAGGGCCACCAGAAAATATATGAAATTGGAAAACACAGGTATCGGTTCCTAAAAAAGACCGTGAGAGACAAAGGTATTCAGCACAATCCAGGTTTTGACATCAAACATGGCGCAGGGCTGCAGCAACAGCTGGCCTGCTGCAGCCCGGGACAGCAGTTTCACCTGGATATCTTCTGAATCCTCGGTGTGGGCGCTGGAGGGGGTGCCGTCACATTCTGCATACAAAAGGCTCACCGATTCATCGGTCATGCCGGAAGAGGAATAGACTGCAGGGCTTTTCTGCACCACCCGGGTCAGGCGCAGGCCGGTTTCTTCAAACAGCTCGCGCCTGCCTGCCTGCTCTGTTTCTTCTTCCGGATCCAGAAGCCCGGCCGGAAACCCGTACTGGTATCCGCCCAGCACCACCCGGAACTCTTTGATGATGACCAGCTTTTTTTGTGTGGTGTGAAAAGGGACCACCACCACGGCATCAGGGACAGCGCCTGTTCTGCCGGTCCGGTTGTCCGGATGGGACCGGGAGGCATAGGTCCAGGTCTTGTCTTTGCCTTTTTTGTCCTGGTAATCTACGGAAAACAGGTTCAAATGGTGCATGTCGGTCA
>JAZBPL010000046.1:0-24717 GCA_036351635.1 Desulfotignum sp. | reverse complement strand
CGGGCCAGGATGGATCTGGGGCAGGCGATATTGATACGTTCAAACCCCTGGCCGTTGGCACCGAACCAGGCACCGTGATCCAGGCCGACGCCGGCCTGCTCCTCCAGCATCCGGATCCGGTCCTTTTCCGCCAAACCCAGGCCGTTGAAATCCACCCATGCCAGGTAGGTCCCCTGGAGGTCATATACCCTGACGCCGGGCAGTTCGGTCTCCAGAAAGGTTTTCAGAAAGGTGAAATTGGCATGCAGATAGAGAATCAGGTCCTCCAGCCAGGGTTCGGCTTCATTGTAGGCGGCGGCAGTGGCCACGGCCCCGAAAAGCGTGCCGCCATCGGCATTGACGAATCCTAAGTTCTCCAGCTGGGCATGCAGCTCCCGGCGGAGAACCGGATCGGGAACAATGATGCTGGACTGGTGAAGGCCTGCCAGGTTAAAGGTCTTGCTGGCCGCCAGACAGGTGATGGCATGCTGTGCAAAGGTGTCTGAAATGGCGGCGAAACACACATGCTTGAATCCGGGCATGATCAGGTCGCAGTGAATCTCATCCGCGATCACCAGCACCTGGTTATCGATACAGATGCGGCCGAAGGTGCCCAGTTCCTCCCGGGTCCAGACGCGGCCGACGGGATTGTGGGGACTGCACAGGATGGCCAGCTTGACCCGGGGGTCTTTCACTTTTTCCGCCAGGTCTGCAAAGTCCATTCGGAAGTGGCCGTCCTTGATCGTCAGGGGGTTGTCCGCCACCTGACGTCCGTTGTTGAGAATGGATCTGGCAAACGGATAATAGACCGGTGTCTGGATCAGCACCTTGTCCCCGGGCTGGGAAAACCGCTGGATGACATAATTGACGGCCGGCACCACGCCCGGGGTGGTGAGCACCCATTGTTCATCGATCTCCCACTGGTGCCTGCGCCGGTACCAGGAGACCAGGGCCGGCAGATAGGCCGGGTCTTTCAGGCTGTAGCCATAGATCTGGTGGGCCAGCCGTTTTTCCATGGCCTTGCGTATGGCCGGGTGGCAGTTGAAATCCATGTCCGCCACCCACAGGGGCAGAAGGGTGTCTCTGCCATGGCCGAACACCCGTGACAGCACTTCCGGTTCCCATTTCATGGAAGCCGTATGGCTCCGGTCCACCTCTTCGTCAAAATTCCAGTTTCTGGGCATGCGCACATCCTTATTGATACCAGCCTGATCCAGACGTCAGGCACAGGGCAATTTCTGATAAAGGGTTTAATGGGCCGGAAATATATCACATCGGGCCGGTGGGTATCAATAGTTTTGGTCGGCGTATTCTACCCACCCGCCGGCTTTGACAAGGGCCCGTTCAAACCCGGTGAGGGAAAACAAAACTGTCCAGGAATCCGGGCCAGCAGTCACGGTGATGTGACCGTTGTCCACATCAGCTGATATGTGGAGGGAGGAAGTGCCGGCCGCCTGGAAAATACGGTCTATGTCGGCCGGGGCCAGGGTGATGGCCAGCATGCCGCAGTTGAACATGTTCTGGTGAAAAATCCTGGCAAAACTTTCGGCAATAACCACGCGGATGCCGTTGGCTTCCAGGGCCCAGGGGGCATGTTCCCGGGAAGAGCCGCACCCGAAATTTTTCCGGGTGACCAGCACCCCGATGCCGGCCAGGTCTTTTTTGGGGTCAAATCCTTCTATTTCCAGGTCTTCCATGAGATGGGGACCCAGCACGTTTTTTTCTATTTCCGTCAGATACCGGGCCGGAATGATTTCGTCGGTATTGATGTCTGCCCGGTCCAGGCACAGGGGGGTTCCGCTGAATGTTGTCATGGCATGCTCCTGATCGTTTCATCTACCCCTGATCGGTAAAAAGGGGGGAGTTGGTGATGGTGCCGGCAAGGGCGGTGGCTGCAGCCGTGGCCGGGCTCATGAGATGCACCATGCCGCCTTTGCCCATCCGTCCGTTGAAATTGCGGTTGGTGGTGGCGGCCGCCACCTCGCCGGATGCCAGGACCCCGTTGCTCATGCCCAGACAGGCCCCGCAGGTGGGGTTGGTGACACAGAATCCCGCGTCCATGAAAATGGTTATCAATCCCTCTTCCATGGCCCGGGAAAACACCGCCGGGGTGGCCGGGGACACAATGGCCCGGACGGTATCGGCAATGGCGCGTCCCTTCACCACCTGTGCCGCCACCCGCAGGTCCTCGATGCGGCCGTTGGTGCAGGAGCCGATATACACCTGGTCCACGGGCGTGCCGGCCATTGCAGATACCGGTCTGACGTTGTCCGGCTTGTACCCGAAGGTGGTCAGGGGAACCAGATCCGTGACATCGATGCGTTTGTGCCCGGTATACACGGCATCATGATCCGGCAGAAACCGGGAGAAATCTGCCAGGGCCGCTTTTTGGTCCGGGTATTCTTCCTTGATAAAGGGCCACAGATAATCAACTGTCACCGCATCCGGCCGGCAGATGCCTGAAGTGGCACCGGCTTCGACTGCCATGTTGGACAGGGTCATGCGGGCTTCCATGGACATGGCATCCACTACCGGGCCGCAGAATTCGATCACCTGGTTGGTGGCGCCGTTCACGGTGATCCGCCGGATCACCTCCAGAATAACATCCTTGGCAAACACCCCGGGGCGCAGCGTTCCGGTGATCTCGATCTTCAGGGTGTCGGGCTGCTTAAAGGCGCACACCCCTTTTAAAATCCCCACTTCCAGGTCGGTGGTGCCCACACCGGCGGCAAACGCGCCGAACGCCCCATGGGTGCAGGTGTGGGAATCCCCCATGATAATGACAAACCCGGGACGGACAAACCCTTTTTCCGGAAAGATGGCATGGCAGACGCCGTTACGGCCGATGTCAAAGAAATCACTGATGCCGTGCCGCCGGGACCATTCCCGGAGCACCTTTCCCTGCATGGCGGTTTTGGCGTCCTTGGCCGGGGTGACATGGTCAATGACCGCCTTGATTTTGTCCGGGTCAAACACCCGGTCCTTGCCCCGGGCAGTCAGGTCCTGGATGGCTGTGGGGGTGGTGATTTCATGGCAGAAAACCCGGTCCAGGCGCAGTACATTCACGGCGTTGAAGGGCTGGTCCACAAGGTGGGAGTCAAAAATTTTTTGTGCAATTGTTTTTCCCATGGCATTCTCCTGATTCAGGCTGTTTTTTCACCAAAATAATCTTCACCCTCTGCCGGGGTTACCACCCAGTAGGCCTGGAGCAGGATATCGGATGTATTGCGTATCAGATGGGGAATTTGGGAAAAAAAAGACACCGCATCCCCGGCCTGGAGCTGGTGCTGTTCTTCTCCGTAGATCAGCTGGGCAGAGCCGGAGATGATGATGCCCAGTTCTCTTCCCAGATGACCGTCTTCTGCATCCCCCCGTTCCTGGCCCGGCGCCAGTTCCAGGAAAAAGGCAGTAAAGGAATGGTTCCCCTTGGCCTGGCTTTCACCGCAGAGTTTTTCATAGGAAAATCCCTTGCGCTTGTATCTTTTGCGTTCATTTTTCCGGATGATTTCCACCTGGGACTGGGTTTCATAGTCCTTGAAAAACTTGTCAGGTGATACACCGTACACCTCCAGGAGCTGGAGAAGGGTGTCCAGGGAGGGAGAAATCCGGTTCCGCTCAATCTGGGATAAGAGACTGGAACTGATGCCAGCCTTGGCTGCCACATCCTTGATGGTAAACTGCCGGGTGTTGCGAATGGCCCGTAATAAAGCGCCCAGTTTTGTTTTCATACGCCTGTGTGATAAAAAAGTTTAATATTTCAGTATAATTAATTATAGTTAAATTATACTGAAAAAATTGCCGTGTCAATCAAATTTTATGCTGTGATAAATCTACCAGTCCCTGGTTTTCATACCGCGAAAGCATATTGTAAAATGGATCAGCCATGTCCTTTTCCACCATAATTTCATGTATGATTGATTCTCCATAATCTGAATGGGTGATTCTGGCACCACATTCGCTGATCTGGTTTAAAAAAGCATCATTGCATTCATAGGGTACCTGGATCCGCACATGGAAAGCCTTGACCAGCCGGACCTTTTTTGCGGCATCGAGGGCAGCGGCAACCGTATCTGAATAGGCCTGGATCAACCCCCTGATGCCAAGTTTCACACCGCCGTAGTGCCGGGTCACAACTGCCGCCACCTGGGTCATGCTGCGGGATGCCAGGACATTGAGCATGGGCTTACCGGCAGTGCCTGAAGGCTCGCCGGCATCGGAACTGTGAAACACCTGGCCGGCATCCCCCACAATATAGGCCCAGCAGTTATGGGTGGCGGTTTTATTTTCTTTTGAAATCTTTGAAATAAAATCCTTGGCATCGGCTATGGAAGCGGCATGGGACAGGTGGCAGATAAACAGCGACCGTTTGATTTTAAGCCGGGCTGTATAAGTACCGTTTTTTGCTGACCCTGCAATGGAGTAAAATTGCTTTTCAGGTGCCATGTGTTTTTTGTCCCGTGTATGGGCTGTCCCGTTACCATTCGGGGGGATGCGGTTTTGTATTCATTCTTGAAAATTTATCTGGAATGGTTTATACACTGCCCGTTATGAAAATTTCCATTATCTATTTATATTATTGCATGTTACCCAGGATTTTCCCATGAGAATTGTAACCCGGCCTGATTTTGACGGTATTGTCTGCGCAGTGCTACTGCGTGAAGCACTGCATATTGACACGGATATATACTGGGTGGAACCTAACGCGGTCCAGAAAAAAGAGGCAGACATAAAAACCGGTGATATTCTGGCCAATCTGCCCCATGATCCCAGATGTTCTCTGTGGTTTGACCACCATGTTTCCAACACGCCAGACCAGGCGTTTGAAGGGGCCCATGAGATTGTCCCTTCAGCTGCCGGTGTTATCCATAAATACTATAAGGGATCCGGACACCTGGACAACCGGTTTGATGACCTGGTCTTTCACACCGATATTATCGATTCCGCCAGCCTCACCAGGGACCAGGTGCTGCATCCGGAAGCATATCCACATATTCTGCTCTCCATGACCATCAAGAACCGGGACAACACAGACACAGCCTACTGGAACCATCTGGTGGAGATGCTCAGGACCCGGGATATCGCAGCCATCATGGCTGATCCCACAGTCAAAGTGCGCTGTGAAGCCGTTATCCAGGAAAACACGGTGTACGCCGCTTATCTCAAGGCTCACACCCGCATTCAGGGCAGGATATCCATAACCGATTTCAGGGGCCTGGATCCTGTGCCGTCGGGAAACCGGTTTCTGACCTACTGCCTGTTTCCCGAAACCGTTGCCAGCGTCAAACTCCGGTATACCGAACCTGAAAAAACCCATGTGCTGGTGAGTATCGGCCACAGCATTTTCAACCGCAACTGCCGGGTGAATGTGGGGAAGCTGCTGGCACGCTATGGCGGCGGAGGCCATGCCGGTGCCGGCGGCTGTACCCTGGAGATGAAAGATGCCCAGCAGAAAATAGATGAGATCATACAGGTTCTGGAGGCCAATGCGCCTGTTTAGCTGCGCCGGTTTTTTTATTTCCCGGAGATCGGAATACCGGCCCGGATAAATCGGATCATTCTCCGGATAAAATCATCAAAGTCAAATCATCTGTCCGGGGGACAAGATACTCAGTGCAGCGTTGTTTTATCCAGTTTATCTGGTCATCCAGCGGCATTTTTTTGGACTGGATCAACCACCTTAAAAAACCGTCAAAGTCCAGTCTTTTATCAATGTTGCAGGATTTTTTCTTGGTAATCCGGCCTTCTGTGAATCCGTCCGTATACAGGTACAACCGGCTGTCAGCAAGAGAAAATTTTTTGACAGAATGCATTGCATCCGGAATGATACCCAAAGGGGGTGCGGAAGCAAGAATTTTGAAAATATTTTTTTCATTTACCAGCAGGGGGGGCAGATGTCCCACATTAATCAGTGAGATTTCCCGTGCGTCCGGATAAAGCCATCCTCCCACAAACGTAACAAACATTCCCCTGGTGGCAGTTTCATACAGTTCGTTGTTCATCAGATAAACAATGTGACTGATATCATCAACCACTTTACTCAAACACCGGAAAAGCGAAATGGCTTTTGCCATGAGGAGTGCGGCAGATGTCCCTTTCCCCGAAACATCGCCTATACAGAAACAGATGGTGCCGTCCGATTTTGTAAAATAGTCGTAAAAATCACCTGAAAGATGAAACGCAGGAATATTGAATGCTGCCACCTGACGGATCTGCCCAATGTCCGGCTGCAGATTTATTTGTATTTCCCGGGCAATATCCAGCTCAGACTCCAGTTTCGCAGCATATGCATCCCTTTGCTGAAGGGATTTTTGCAGTTTCCAGGTCAATTCCACATAACTGATAGTATCTTGTGTCAATTTCTGATTGGCCTGGGTCATCACGGAATGGAAATCAGGTTGTGTTCCTGTACTGATGTCCAATGAAAAGGACATTTCTTTAACCTGATCCGGCAAAAGGGACAATACTGATTCTATTGTATCCCCGTCCAGTTTGAAAATCTGATCGGCCTGTTGTTTGAGGGCAGACAAAGCAGTCGCTTTGTCATGACAGGAAAAGGCGGCATTGCACAGATCAGCCAAACCCATCAGGGATGAGAGGACGGTGTGCCCATCTGCTGCTGCCCTTTGCCTGATCGGTTTTTGATTGAAAATGTGGTGATGGGAGGCAATGGCTGTCGTGTAGGTTTCAGGCAGATGCCATTTTTCTGCCAGCAGTGCCCCCACGCTGTCATGGGTGGTATGAAATATTTCTTTTTCCATTTCATATCGTTTTTCCGGAAGATTGGCCCGTAACAGGGGCCATCTGTCAACTTTATCAGGTGCGATGGAAAAAAGAACCAGCAGGCCGATATCCTGCATCATACCACCGGTAAATGCCTGCTCCACAGGGCCTTTCACAAGGCCGGAAATCTGCCGGGCAGCGATTCCTCTTCGCAGGGCATCTTCCCAGAATATGTTGATGTCAAATCCAGGTATGGCGGTTTTAGCCATGGCCTCTTTAACCGAAAAACACAAAACCAGATTGCGAAGCTGGTCTATGCCCATGGCAACAATCGCTTCAGAAACAGTTTCAACAGATTGGTAAAAGCCCAAAAAAGCTGAATTGGCAAAACCCAGAATCTGAGCGGTTAAAACAGGATTTAAGGCTATCAGGCGGCTCAGGTGTTGGATGTCGACATCTTCTTTTAAGGTATACCGGATCAGTTCCATAATCCTGTCATCCGGCACAGGAAGATTTTCAAGCTGAAAATTTTTATATGATATGGCTCGCATCAGCAGATTCCGATCTATGGTAACATTTTTCAGGCCAATGGATTGTCAAATATGGTTGTTGATTATGACATGTAGGACAGGTGCTCCCTTTCTGTCAAATAAAACCTTTTCATGTTCTGGTTGAAAACATGTAAAACGCCTATTGCAAGCTGTACAGGACCTGACTACAATGTACTGGGTTGGAATATAATTTTTTATAGAAGGAGTTGGTAATGAAAGTTATTATTGATCTGTGTGTCGTTCCCCTGGGGGTAGGCCTTTCCGTCTCCAGATATGTTGCAGCCTGCCATGAGGTTATTGCTGAAGCTGGCCTGAAATCAGAACTTCACGCATATGGGACAAACATCGAAGGGGAGTATGATGCCGTGTTTCAGGCAGTTAAAAAATGCCATGAAAAAATACACAAAATGGGTGCCCCGAGGATCACCACAACCATAAAGCTTGGGACCAGAACCGACCGGGATCAGACCATGGAAGACAAGGTAAAAAGCGTTCAGGAAAAGTTACAAAAAGCGTAAAAAAAAGCAAAGGTTTACAAACAGGAGAAACGCCCATGTCAGGGCCCCATAAAATCCGGCAGATGATGAAAGCAGAGCGGGCTGCTGCCCAGCGCAGGTTCCGCAGGCACAGAAACCACAACAAACTGGCCCGGTCCGGATGCCACCAGTGTGTTGTTGTCCTGGATCACCTGAAACCCACTTTTAATGTCGGCAAAATTTTCAGGAGTGCTGAAGCATTCGGGTGCAAAGAGATTCACCTGGTGGGTATTGACTTTTTCGACCCGGCTCCGGCCATGGGGGCGTTTAAATGGGTGCCTGCTTTTTTTTATGCCCGGTTCAATACCTGCTATGCTGATCTTGTCAGCCGGGGGTATACACTCTTTATTTTAGAACCGGACAAAGGAGAGCCGGTCATGGATATCTGCCTGCCCGAAAAAAGCGCATTTATCCTTGGCCATGAAGAGTTCGGCATCAGTTTTGAGCCGGATCTGTTTGACCGGGTCCGGCGCCTCACCATCCCCCAGTACGGCAGGTCAGACAGCCTCAACGTCAGCGTGGCCGCTTCCATCGTGCTCTATGAATATGTGCGCCAAAACAGGGTCAGAAGTTAACTTCTGACCCCTATTGACAGAAAGAGAGGGATTTGGGTATAAGCAGTCCATGCAGACGCAAAAGGTTATCCATCATATTGTGAACTGGCTGAATACCTATGTGACGGGATCCGGCCTCACCGGTTTTTGTGTGGGGGTGTCCGGCGGCATAGATTCTGCGGTTACGTCCACCCTGTGTGCCAGGACCCTAAAGCCCACCATGGTATTGAATATGCCCATCTTTCAGGCGTCGGACCAGTTGTCCCGGGCATCGGCCCACAATGCATGGCTGAAAGACAAGTTTTCCAACGTTACAGCTGTCGACCTGGACCTGACACCGGTATTTTCCAGTATCCAGGACAGTTTTCCTTCTGATATCCAGGACAACCTGACCATGGCCAATACCAAATCCCGTCTCAGAATGATTGCCCTGTACGCCTTTGCCTCCCATAACCGATTGCTGGTGGCCGGCACCGGCAACAAAGTTGAGGATTTCGGGGTGGGGTTTTACACCAAATATGGTGATGGGGGGGTGGATATTTCACCCATTGCCGACCTGCTCAAATCAGAGGTATATGCCCTTGCCCAAGCCCTGGGTGTTGCACAGGAGATCATGGCAGCCCCTCCCACCGACGGGCTGTGGGAAGATAACCGTACAGATGAAAACCAGATCGGGGCCACTTATGCAGAACTGGAATGGGCCATGGCTTACAATGACCTGCCGGGAGAAGAAAAAAAAGAGGTGGTGCTGGATGCGCGGCAGAAACAGGTGCTGGCAATTTTTAACCAACTGCATGCAGCCAACCGCCACAAAATGGATCCCATACCGGTATGTAACATCCCAGATGATTTGCGGCACTGATCTGTGTATCAAAAGCAGCCGGCTAGATCCCATCCAAAAACAGTGAAGCGGCTAACAGCTAAAAGCTAACAGCTAATGGCTTCCACGATTTTTTGTGCCCGCCAGGCCTGGCCGTTATTGAAACACATCCCGGGTGAGGTTGAATTTTTTCATTTTATAGTACAAAAGCTGCCGGGAAATCCCCAGTTTTCCGGCAGCCCGGGTGACATTGCCCCGGTGCTGCATCAATGCCTGCCACACCATTTTTTTTTCATGTTCTTTTTTGTTGAACATCAGATCTGATTCTTGTGTGTCCCTGTCTTCGTTGCCTGGAATAAAGGCAGCTGCCCTGCGGGATGCGGGGCGGATTATGCCGCAGCCATTGGCAAAATGGGACTGAAGATATGTCGTCCGGATCTGGTCATCCTGGCCCATGATGTTCATGGCCCCTTCAATCACATGCTCCAGTTCCCGGACATTACCGGGCCAGTGGTACCGGCCGAATATGTCCATGACCTGCTGGTCTACCCCCCGCACCTGTTTTCCCAGGGCTTTGTTGTGTTTGGCAATAAAATGGTTTACCAGCAGCGGCAGGTCTGCAATACGGTCACGCAGGGGAACAATATGGATGAATACTACCCCCAGCCGGTAAAACAGATCTGAGCGCAGGCTGCCGTCGGCAATGGAAATATGGGGGTCCTGGTTCACCGAGGAGATGATTTTCAAATCAAATTTTATCTCCTTGAGCGCCCCCACCCGCCGCACTTTTCCTTCCTGGACAATGCGCAGGATTTTGCTCTGAAGGCCCACGGGCATGGAATTGATTTCATCCAGAAATATGGTGCCCTGGCTGGTGCGTTCAAACAGCCCGGCCTTGTTGATGGAACCGGTGAACGCCCCTTTGGAAGTGCCGAACAATATGCCTTCCAGCAGATTTTCCGGTATTGCGGCACAATTGACCGGGGTATATTTTTTTTCATGCCTGGGGCTGTGGTTGTGGATGGCACGGGCAAACAATTCCTTTCCCGTGCCGGTCTCTCCATACAGCATCACGGGAGACGGGGTGTTTGCAGCCATTCGGGCCGCATTCAGGGCAGCCTTGAGCGCAGGATCCTGGCCGATGATGGTATCAAAGGTGATTTCATACTGGTGCATACGGTACTGGCTGTCCGGCAGGCGCATGGTGGACAGGGTTTCCGTGAGAACATTGAAATCCCGGACAAAACAGATGGCCCCCACAAGCTGGTTTTGGTTGAAGATGGGATGGACATTGTGGATGGTATTGGCAAATTTGCCCATGCGGGTCCGGTAGTAGATGGGTTCATCAATGATGGGCTGCCGGGTGCTGAGGCAGCGCAGGATCAGACTGGTGTTCTTATCCAGGTCATAGACGTCCGTCACATGGTTGAGGATGGCGTTTTCAGGGTCCAGTTCATCAATGCGGGACATGGCATGGTTGTAATAGACAATGATACCGTCTTTGTTGGCGATAAGCACCCCGTCACTGTATTCGTCAAATATGGCCAGAAAATTGGCGTTATCCAGACCGAATAAAAAATTTTGGGCGTTCTGGTGTGACAGGCGGTCCATCTTATAGTTGCCTGATCAGTTCCGGCAGGATCTCAAACAGATCCCCCTGGACATGGTAGTCGCAATTGGCCATTATGGCGGCATTTTCATCCTTGTTCACGGCAATGATCATCCTGGCGGTTTTCATGCCTGCAAAATGCTGGATGGAGCCCGATATTCCGCAGGCAATGTATACCTGGGGGCTGACCTTTTCCCCGGTCTGCCCCACCTGAAAGGCATAGGGAACCCATCCTTCATCCACAGCCACCCGGGAGGCCCCCACCGCAGCATGCATCTTTTTTGCACAGTCAAATATCAAAGAAAAATTGTCGCTGTTTTTTAATCCCCGGCCCCCGGCGATGATGATGTCAGCCTCTGCCAGGCCGGCCTGGCCTCCGTTTTCGCCGTCATCCCAGGACACAAGGGCAAGCCCTGCCACATCTGTGCTGTCTGATGCCATTTTTATTTTTTGGGTCTGTGCAGGGGATGGCACAGGCTGCACAGCATTGGGCCTGATCCCGAATATCACCACATCTCCTGAAAGCTGGATATCTGCCAGCACCTTTCCGGAATACTGGGAGGTTCTGGCGATGTTTTTCTCCAGATCCACATCCAGACAGTCCATGACCAGCGGGGCATCCAGCAGGGCAGCCACACGGGGAACAAGATCTTTGCCGTCTGCGCTGGAAAGTCCGAAAATGACATCCAGCTGCAGTTTTTGGGCAGCCTGTGTAACCGCTTTGGCCCGGACTGCCGGGTTCAGACGCATCTCAGGGGAAAAAGAAAGGCCCAGATCCACAACCGTTGTGATGCCGTATCGGGCCAGAATATCACAGGCAGGATCATCCACGCCGTCCAGAACCAGGGCGTACAAATCAGTATCTGCCCGGGCAGCAAGGGTGATCATGCCGAGAGTGGTGTCCTTGACCCTTTTGTTTTCCATTTCAATGAGGATTCCTGTCTTTTTCATGCCAGCACCTTTGCCTCCTGCCGTAAAATTCTGATGATCTCTTTTGCCTGGTCTGCCGGCGTTCCTGTGATTTTTTCAGGATGGCGTTTCTGCACCAGGGGGGTGAGTGCAACGGTTTTTGCAGATCCGGCAGCCGGGGGGATGGCCAGGCTGTCCAGGGCAATTGTTTTTATGGGTTTTTTGCGTGCCTTGACCACATCAGGAAAGGTCGGATATCCCGGGGTGTTCAATCCCCGTCCTGCGCCCACCACACAGGGCAGGGCCAGTTCAAATGTGCGGGTCCTGCCCCCGGACAGCTCACAGGTGACAACTGCCCTGCCGGATGCTATGTCAAAAGATGCGGCATTGGTCACTACGGGAAAATCAAACAACGCCCCGATGCGGAACTGGGTCTGCATCCCTTCGCTGTCTATGGATTCTTTGCCGGTAAAAATTATGTGGGCAGATCCGTCCTGCACAATGGCTGCGTGCAGGGCCCGGGCCGTAGTCATGCTGTCGCAGGCATCATCGGTTTCCACCAGGATGCCTCTGTCAGCACCCATGGCCATGGCAGACCGGATGGTTTTTTCTGCATCCGGTTTTCCCAGGCACACCGCGATTATCTCACTGTCCTGCACCTTTTTTTTCACGGCTGCCGCCTCTGTTACCGCATGTTCATCATAGGGGTTCAGTAAAAACGCCACTGTTTCATCGATCCGGATATCATCCAGGATGTGGATATTGGCGGCTGAATCCGGTACATGTTTTATACACACATAAATTTGCATTATATCAACACCAGTTTCTATGTTTTTGTTTATTCCGTGTGGTTATATCCATATGCCGGCATCAGGGGGCAGGACAATGATGCCGGGTGAAAAAAAAGGGCAGTGCCAGGGTATTCCCCGGCCTGCCCCTGGACAAAAGCATGCGGCATTGTATGTATGCAGCATGGGTGGTATATAATGCCGCTTTTTCCCTGTGTTCCGGCAGGTGTCTGCCGAAACACAGGGATCTGTCCGGCTGGTTTGTGTTATCCGTTTACAGAAAAACTGGAGTCATAGTTGATCTCCCGTTTTCTGGAGAAAAAGCCCACGTCAAGGGTGCGTTTGGTGTATTTGAACTCATAATGGAACGGTTCCTTGTCATGGTCCAGGCCTTTTTCACAGGCATCGATGAGTTCGGCCATCATCCGTCCCACAACCGGTGCATTCTTGTACTGGTTGCCCGAGGTGCCGATGGCCATGTAAAACCCGCCAAGATCGGATTTGTCATACACCGGAATCCAGTCATCAGAGCAGTCATACAGGTCCACAACCCCTTTGGGCTGGTTGGGTACCTGGAGGGTGGGAATACGCTTTCCCAGACGGTAGCACTGGGCTTTCCACTGCGCGTCTGTGAGCACATTGTCTCTGCCGTGTCCCCCCTTGCCGGCATAAAAGTCATCCGGGTCCACCCATTCCTGGGGATCGCAGTCCGGATCTTCAGAGCCGATGAGGAACAGGTTCCCCACTTCCGGTCTGACATAGCAGCCGATGTCGCCGTCAGACATGTGGTACCCGTCGTTGAGATAATCATACTCTTCCGGAGACGGGCAGTACATCACCTCGTGGCGCAGGGATTTGGTTTTGATGTTGCAGCCTTCCCATACGCCTTCCGCCATCTGGTTGATCTTGAAGGAATGGGGACCGCCCACATTGACCACAATGCCGGCATCGATCTGGGTGCCGTCTTTGAGGGTGATGCCGGTAACTTTGCCGTTTTCGCTTCTGATGTCCACCACCTCCGCGTTGAACATGAACTCTCCGCCCTTGGCTTCAGCCGCCCGCATGATATTGTGGGCAGACAGGGCAGGGTCGTTCACATACCCGCCTTCCGGGCAGAAAATGGCGCCTTCCAGCATTTCAGTGGGCGCGTCAAAGAATTTGGGATCTTCAGGCCGGCGCACGGGCCAGAATTTGTGCAGGTCAATGGGGGGGACATGTTTTTTAATGGTGTCCAGGTCCCATTCTTCATATTTCACGCCTACCGCATCATAGTGCTTCTGCACCTTGCGCCAGTCGTGGCCTTCTGATTTGAGCAGGATGGAGCCGGTGTTCATGTATTTGGCCATGCCTTTTTCATCAGTGACATTGTCCAGGTAGTTTTCCCAGTCCAGCCAGTACTTAAACCCTTCATAGGCAAGGGCCACCCCGTCCTCGGTGGAGTAGTGGGCACGTACAATGGCGCAGGAACCGGCGGTTGAGCCTTCTCCTGCATCCGGCAGCTTGTCCACGTTCAGGGTTTTGTAACCCATTTTGCACAGTTCATAGGCAATGGGGGTTCCGATAACGCCGGCACCGATAATAATTGCATCATATTTTTTGTTCATGGTCTTTTCTCCTTATAAATCAACCTGTCTTGTTACAGCTTGGTTTTTAATATGTAAAAATGGGTTTGTTTCCCGGCCATACAACGGCTGCGGGTTTATATATTGTTTATCCAGCTGGTGAACCGGGCTTCGCCGGCCGGCGTGAGCCCGAACTCTTCACCGGCATGGAGGATGCCGTCAATCATGTGTTTGCCATATCCCCTGGAACAGGTCAGCACCACACCGGATTTTTCCGCATCACGGCTCAGGGTAACAATCTGGCAGGGCACATGGGAAAACGGTCCCTGGAAAAGAAACGGGGTCTGCTGGTTTGCACCGGCAAAGTCTAAAGCAGACAGTTTTTCACAGATGGAAAAAACGTTGTTTCCGAAAATGGCCACAAAAATGGTGGATTCGGTGACATCGGTGTATTCCTTTTCTGCGGGCATGTCCATGGTTTCTCCGTCCAGGTGATAGATGGATGTCTGTATGCGGTTCATACGGTTCACCAGTATCCCTTTTTCCAGAACAGACCGGCAGGGTGTTTCAGGAATTGTGATCCCAAAGGGTTTTTGGGCTGCCAGGTCTGCACATTGCAGGTCCAGCCGGGTCCTGTGGCTCAGATCCACCAGCCAGGGACCCTCCCCCTCACCGTGGTATTCCAGGACCACATCCCAGTTGCCGCGTGTTTCATTTTTGAGCGGTGTAGCCTTGAATTCCACCGCTGAGTATCTTTTAATATCTTTCATGCGTGTATATCCCCTACATTTTCATCCGTTTACCTTCAGGATCATAAAACGGTGTTTCCACAACCGTTCCGTAAATCAGCTCGCCATTGCATTCATCTTCATAAAATGCCAGCCGGGTGCCGATTTTGCTCATGTCTGCTTCCACCAGGGCCATGCCCACGGCTTCATTGAGGGAAAAACTGTTTCTGGCAGTGCACACATGGCCCCGGACCCGGTCATCCACGATCAGGGCGCCGTCTTTCGGGGCTCTGCCATTGTTTTCCATTTTGAATCCCACAAGCTTGAGCCGGGTGTTGTCTTTTTCCGCCTGGGCCAGGGCTGCCACGCCAACGGTTTTATAGCCGGTTTTTTTCCTTGACCAGAGAAATCCCATGCCGATATCCAGCAGGTTGGTGCGCTGTTCAGACTCCTGGCCCAGTATGACATGGCATTTTTCCATGCGCAGCACATTCTGGGCTTCCACACCGAAATTCTGGATCTTGAACGCTTTGCCGGCTTCCTTGAGCATCAGCCACAAAGACTTCATATAGGAGGCGGGCACGTGCAGCTCATAGGACAATTCGCCCACAAATCCCAGGCGCATGGCCTTGACAGGGATGGTGTCGGCAATGGTGAATTCCTTGTATTCGGAAAAACCGAATCCCTCGTTGGACACGTCGATGTCCACCACTTTTTCCAGCACTTTTCTGGCATTGGGGCCGGACAGGTTGATAACCCCCATGGCATCAGTGAGGTTCACCAGGGCAAAATCCCAGTTGTCATACCGGGTGTGGTACCGGATCCATTCGATGGTCTGGCCGGCACGGCCGGTGGATGTGGAGAAGTAGTAATCGTTTTCTCCCAGCTTGACCACTACGCCGTCATCAATGACACAGCCGTCATCATTGCACATGGCCGTGTATTTGACCCGTCCTTCCTTGATTTTGGAAAGATCGGACACATATACCCGCTGCAGGGCGTTCAGGGCATCGGGTCCGTGAATTCGGAATTTTCCCAGTGTGGAGCCGTCCAGCATACCCACATTGTTCCTGACGTTTTCGATTTCCTTTTTACAGGTAAAATCTTTTGAAAAATACCTGGCCCGCTGCCATACCCCGATGTTTCTGAAGATACCGCCGTCCTTGCGCTGCATCTCATCCATGGGGGTTCTTTTGAACATGGTATGGTTGGTGCCGGCATAGGTGGCGATAAATGTGGGCACCAGGGGCGGCCGCACCGTGGTGGGCCTGATCTTGATATCCGGCAGGGCCTGGTATTTGGCGGTGAACAGCGGCAGGTTGTGTCCCGGGATGCCGCCCTGGCCGGGCCCAAGCCCTGCACCGGAAAAACGCTTGATCAGTTCGGGAACATCAAATCCCTTGTCAATGGACTGCTTGATATTTTTGATACTGGTGTCTTCATCAAAGCAGATAAAGGTTTTTCTTCCCTTTACCGGTGCGGTTACCAGCTTGGTTCCCCTGGCAGGACCGGGCAGATCCTCCATGGCTTTTTTGGCTTCCCCCAGTTCGGCAATGGAGCAGTTTTCACAGTCAAATGCCGCTTTCAGCCCGGCCAGAAGACCGGAGGTCTCAATGGATTGTGCATTTTCAAACCCCAGCAGACTACCAGCAGCATGCATTTTTTTGGGCAGGTCCGTGGGCAGGAAAAAATTGGTGTGGTTGTCATAGGTCAGTTTGGCCTGGTTCACCACCAAAGGTCCTGTAAGGGGAGTAAATCCGGCAGATGCCACCAGTACATCACAGTCATATGTTTTGGAAACCGTGGCATCCACACTTTTGAGCGTAACTTTTTTTACCTGTTTGCCGCCATGGGCCTCAGTGGCCACCCAGCCTTTGAGGATGGTGATTTTTCGGTCCAGAACCGCCTTGAGCAGGGCCGGATCCTGGCCGTCCTCCCTGATATCGGCGATGACAGGAACGGACATTCCCAAATCATGCAGGCTCACGGCTGTTTCCAGCCCCAGGTCATGGCCGATGGAAAACACAGCGGTCTTGCCGGGCAGCATGCCATAGGTGTTGGCCAGGCGCAGGGCACAACCGGCCTGCATCACGCCCGGGCGCTCATTGTTTTCAAACAGCAGGGGCCGCTCGATGCAGCCTGTGGCAACCACCACACTGTTGGCCCGGATCTCAATATACCGTTCCGTAAAGGCATCAGATTCTTTTCCGACCTGGAAACCGGTGATCAGGTTGTTGTTGTATGCCCCGACATTGGCAGTGTGGGTGAATACCCGGATGTTATCGGTTTTTTCCACCTCTTTTGCCAGCTGTACGGCGCGCTCGTGATGTGTCTGGCGGTTGATATATTCAGAAGTGCGGTATTCAAAATGTCCGCCGAGCCAGGGGCGTGCTTCCATGAGAATCACCCGCAGCCCTTTTTGTGCCGCAGCCAGGGCTGCAGTCATGCCGGCAGGCCCGCCGCCGATGACGCACACATCACAGGTGGGGAAGATTTCATCATATTTGCCAGGCATGTGGTGATCCGGAGACAGCTTGCCGATACCGGCGGTCTTGCGGATCTGCTTCATGGCAACAGGCCAGATTTTGGCGGGCTTGTGCATGGTGTCATAGTAGAAACCGGCCGGCATGGCCCAGTCCATCTTGTCGATAAAGCCCAGGAGGTCATTTTCAGCAGAACCCTTGACATTCTGCTCTTTGACCACCATGCCGGGTTTCAGGGCTGTGGTTTCGGTGCGGACATTGGGGATGCCGTTAACTTCCATCATGGTGTTGGAGCATTCCCCGTCCATGCTGTAAAGCCCCCTGGGACGGTGGTATTTCAGACTTCTCGCATAAATTCTGACCCCATTGGCATACAGGGCGGTTGCAATGGTATCCCCTTTTGTGCCGTAGTATGTTTTCCCCTTGTAGGTAAAGGGGATCTTGTCGCTGGTATCGATTTTCAATGTGGGCAGATGATTGAATCTGTTCATCATTCTTTTGCCTCCGGTGTTTCCTTTTCAAGGTTTGTCGTCGTATCCCGGAATATGGTAAACCATGAACCACATCCATCCCGGTGAAACCACCATTCCTGCTGCACGCCTGCCACGCATTTGTTCATGTGGACATAATCGCACCAGCTTTCAGGGGTCAGATCTTTTTCATCAGGTCTGGGACCTTTTTCTTCTCCGCCGTAACGGAACTCATATCCGTTTCTCTTTCCGCAGATCGGACATGTAATTGTTAACGCCATCTTATCTTCTCCTTGAATCTCGTAAATATTTTATTCCGCTGGTTAATTGTCCGGGGTGTAGCTCATCAGCGCGGCTGTTTCACCCATGAGTTTGTGCTCCTGGTACCGTTTCAAAGCAAAGGGCTTGAGTATGTCAGGGCAGGTGTTTGTGGCCATGAAGCTTGCCATGTGACGTCCCACGGCAGAGCATGATTTAAAACCGAAATATCCCCAGCCGCAGTCCATGAAAAATCCTTCCACCTGGTCATTGCCGTCCATGATGGGGGCCATGTCAGGGGTCATGTCAGCCAGCCCGCCCCAGATCCGCATGAACCGCACCCCCCGCAGGGCAGGCAGAAATTCAGACAGCGCCTCAGCCTGGTGCTTGATGTAGTGGGCTGTGTTCAAGGTGGTATAGTTGGGCCATTGGTCCATGTGGGCGCCGGTGGCGATTTCTCCTTTCAGGGTCTGGTTGGCGTAGCAGTGGTAGGCCCCTGAGGAGACCACATGGTCCAGGATGGGTTTGAGGGGCTGGGTCACCATGGCCTGGATGGTCAGAACGGAGATGGGCAGTTTGATGCCCAAAAATCCGTGGATCAGGGCTGCGGAATAACCGCCGGCTGAGATCATCACCTGTTTGGTGTTGATGACGCCTTTGTCGGTGACCACTGCCGTGACCTTGCCGTTTTTGGTGTTGATGCCGGTGGCTTCTGTCTGCTGGTGGATTTCCACCCCCATTTTGGCCGCCCCTTTGGCCAGGCCCCAGACAACCGCGTCATGCCGGACCACCCCCCCGGGGGGATGAAACATGGCCCCGTGGATGGGAAAGGTGATGTCCTCGGAAATGTTCAGGGCCGGCACCAGTTCCTTGGCTTCCTTGGCATCGATGAGGTGGGATTCCACCCCGTGGAACTGGGCTGTGGCAATGGTCATGCGGGCTGCGTTCATGGCCGCCTCGGAATGCATAAGGTTGAGGTTGCCGCAGTTGTTGAACATTAAGTTGTAATCCAGTTCTTTGGTGAGAACCGGCCAGAGGTCAAGCGCTTCCTTGTAAAGCGGCACATTGTACTGGGTCCGCTGGTTGGCGCGGACAATGGCCGTGTTTCTGCCGGCACCGCCATACCCGATATAGTTTTTTTCAATGATCGCTACATCGGTGATGCCATGCTCTTTTGCAAGGTAGTACGCTGTTGCCAGACTGTGAAGTCCGCCTCCAATGAGAACCACATCATAACTTGATTTAAGCTTGGTTTTTTTGCCCCACATGGGTTTGCTTTTCGAAAACATTGGCCTTCTCTTCATTTTGGATTGATATTATTTTTCTGCCATATCCATCTCGTCAATACGCTATGAAAGAAAACATGTCAAGTATTTTATTTAAAAATGATTGTTTTTCTTTCATCTGCCCTTGACAAAAAATTCATTCTGGATTAAATCTCAATAAAATTAGCAAATTATAATAAAGAACCCGCTATGATAAAAACCATTCAAATAAGGCAGCTACAATGAATGATGCAGCATCACACCCGGTTATAGATGATATTTCCAGCAAGCTTGATACATTGACCCCCAAGGCCCAGACCCTGGGAAACTATATCATGCAGAACCCCTCCAAAGTGGTGTTCATGACCACCAAAGAGCTGGCAGAGGCCTGTGAGGTCAGCGAGGCCACGGTGGTCCGGTTTGTTGCAACCCTGGGCTATAAAGGGTATTCGGACTTCCAGGATGCGCTCAAGGATTTTATCAATACCGGCCTGTCCCTGCCGGACCGGGTCAATCTCAAGGGCATTGATGAACCCGGGCTGGACAGGCTGCACCGGGGCATCCTGGAAGAACTCAACAACCTCAAATACCTGTATGAGCACATTGACATGGAAAGAATGAACCAGTTCATAGACCACATGGATCTCAGTCCCACAATTTATGTCACCGGTTCCAGGCTGTCCTATACTTTTGCCTATTACCTGGGATGGTCTTTGACCAAGGTAAGAAAAGGGATTCATATCCTCAAAGGCAGTGATTCCACGGCCATGGACATGCTGGCCAATGCCCCGTCCCAAAGCCTGGTTATCCTCACCGCAACCACGCGGTATCCCAATGAACTGATCAAGTTGAGCAAGATGATCCGGCGGTGCGGCCACACCCTGCTGGCCCTTACCGATTCCAGTATCTCTCCGGTTATTCCCTTTGCCCACCTGTCCCTGGTGGTACCGTCCAAATCCATTCCCTTTATCGGCAATGTGTCGGGCATGCTGGCAGTGATTCAGTACATGGTACAGGAACTGGCAAACCGGAAAGGAGATGCATTGCGGGCATATCAGGAGCAGCTGGAACAGGTGTATCTGGAAAATGACCTCCTTTTTAACATTGATCCCAAGTAAAAATCAAGTGCCAGGGCAGCCAGAATGCGGCAATGTCTAATGTTTTTTTGAGGGGACAATATCATCCAGGCGATGTAATGAGGTGCTGAATTTTTACCATGACGAACACGAAAAATGGAATTTGATAAACTGTTGATTCAAATGAAATGAATTTCAGTGTAAAGAAAACTAAAGACGGGATCAGGCGGTTTTATGATCCTTCGTGTGCTTCGTGCCCTTGGCGGTGAAATAGATCACCAGGGCAAAGGAGAGTTTTTTGATAGAAGACCTGACAGTCATCAGTTTCGTGATTCTTTTTGCCACCGGCCTGTGTGCCGGTTTTGTGGACGCCATTGCCGGCGGAGGCGGGCTGATCGCCCTCCCGGTGCTGCTGGCCCTGGGCCTGCCTCCTGCAACAGCCCTGGGTACCAACAAGCTCCAGGGCAGCTTCGGAACCCTGTCGTCAGCCGCCAATTTTATCTCCAAGGGGCTGGTGGATATCAGGCAGTGCCTGGCCGGCATGGCATTCACCCTGTGCGGGGCAGTCCTGGGGGCTGCGACCATCCAGCGCATGGATCCCGGGTTTATCCGGCACCTGATTCCGGTTTTGCTGCTGGTTGTCTTTTTTTATACCCTGTTTTCCAAAACCCTGGGATTGAAACCGGGGCGCCCCAAAATGGGCAGAAATCTGTTTTTTACCCTGTTCGGCCTGGGACTGGGATTTTATGACGGATTTTTCGGGCCCGGTACCGGATCTTTCTGGACCGGGGCCCTGCTGATTTTCCTGGGCCTGGACATGACCGGGGCCGTGGGCACCACCCGGGTGATGAATTTTGTGTCCAATATCGTGGCCCTGGCCGTGTTCATCATCGGCGGCAGCGTACTGTGGTCTGCCGGTCTGGTCATGGCGGCCGGCCAGGTCATCGGGGCAAGGGCTGGGTCAAGCCTTGCCATCAAAAGGGGGGCCGGGTTTATCCGGCCGTTTTTCCTGACCATGGTGTTTTTGACCATTGTCAGGCTCATATATGTCAACTACGGGTAGCCGCTTAGGTCTGCTGCCCTGAACTTTGAGAAAGGAAAGAAAATGTTACAGACGCAAAAAGAACTGCTCGCCCTGCTGTCCGATATCGGCATTGCATACACCAACCATGCACACCCCCCGGTATTCACCGTGGAAGAGGCAGCTCAGCACCAGGACGGCATCAAGGGGGCCCACAGCAAGAACCTGTTTTTCAAGGACAAAAAGAAAAACCTGTTCCTGGTGGTGACCCTGGCGGACAAGCCCATCAGGATCAAGGAGGTGGCAAAAAAAATCGGGGGAAACAACATGTCATTTGCCAAACCAGAACTGCTTATGGAGGTACTGGGCATGATTCCCGGAGCGGTCACCCCGTTTGCCGCCATAAACATAAAAGACCATGAGGTAAAAATTGTTCTGGATGAAGAACTGATGGCCCATGACCTGCTCAATTTTCATCCATTGGAAAACACCGCCACCACCTCCATCGCATCCGAAGATCTGGTGAAATTTCTGGAACACTGCGGCCAGATCCCTGAGATCATACGGTTATGATCACAGTTTGCAGGTTTGCTGTACCACATTGGCCATTGACTTGCAGCCAGGCAGGCTTATATTTCACATAACTGGATCTGATGATGCAGTTGTGTGTATCAAGGTCCTTTATAACTGAAAAATAAGGAGGTTTTCATGAAACTATCATCCTGCATTCCCCAGAAAATATCCAAATTTGCCCTGGGAATGATTCTGGTTGCAGCTGCTCTGGCCATGACCGTTGTCAGCTTTACCCTTCTGCCGGTGATCGGACTGGTGCTGGTGGTGCCGATTCTGGTTCTGGCTGTATATGTTTTCCGGCTGCATCTGAACGACCAGTGTGAAATTGATCCCTCTGAAGGCAGTTAAAACCATTTCTTTTTTTTGAAATAATACAGGGATGCGCCTGCGATGAAGACCAGAACCCCCCAGAAGATGAAATAACTGTATTTGTATTTGAGTTCCGGCAGGTATTCGAAATTGGTGCCGTATATGCCGGCGATAAAGGTGAGGGGTATGAAAATGGCGGCAAAGATGGTGAGGACTTTCATGATATCATTCATCTTGTTTGCCACAACCGAGTTGTAGATATTCAACTGGTCGGTTAAAAGATCCCTGTATGTGTCAATGGCTTCTGTGGCGTGGACAACAAGGTCTTCCATGTCTTTTAGGAACGGCAGTGTTTTTTCATGGATCAGGTCGCTTTCGAGTCTTGCCATCTGGAAGACGGCCTCCCTGGCCGGGCGTATGGATTTTCGCAGATAACTGGTCTCCCTTTTGAACAGGTTTATTGTTTCCATCACATCAGGATTATGGCCCTGAAGAACCGTTTCTTCGAGGTCTTCAATCTTTTCCCCTAAATGTTCGATTATGGAAATATAATTTTCCACCACTGTGTCCATAAGAACATAGGCCAGATAATCGGTTTTGCATCCCCTTATGCGGGATGCATGCCGCCTGATTCTTTCTCTGACAGGATCAAATACATCCCCGGGCCGCTCCTGAAACGTCAGTACAAATGTTTCTGCCAGCACAATACTCAGCTGCTCATTGACAATCTTTTGCGTGTCTCTGTCGAAGCGGATCATTTTCAAAACTATGAAGATATAGGACCCGTAATCATCAATTTTAGGCCGCTGGCCGGTATTGAGGATATCTTCCGTCACCAGGGGGTGCAGATCAAATGCCTGGCCGATGTTGCCGATGGCCGCCACATCGTGCAGGCCGTTGATATTGATCCAGGTTACCGACCGGGTCTGTTTGTAAAACACCCCGTCTGTGATGTTCCCAAGCTCTTTTTCGGTAAGGGTGTTTTCATCATAGTCAATCAGGCGCATGTTTACGGTATCGACTTTTTGGGTCCCTACAAATATGAGGGCACCCGGACTCTGGCCTTTTGTCTTTTCTCTGTTTTTTAAAAACCGTGCCATCGGGTCCTCCGCAGTATTTTTTAAATCAGGGCGGCTGATTTACCGATACGCTGGTAAAATTTTTACAAAAAAATTTTTTTTTGTAAGCAGTTTCAGCGTTTGCCGACAAACATTATCAGTATTTATTGTTTCATTAATTATCCCAAAAGAAAAGGAGATTTGTTTTGGCCAACAGTAGCGCGGTAATGGAAGGATACCTGAAACTTGATGAAATAATTGCCGCCGGCACCGGAGATATGATTTTTGGGTAGTGGCAGACCATTTGTCAACATCAAAAGAATGGTGTATAAGACAGGCCTTGTATGGCGAACCTGTAGAGGATGTGCCATTAAAATTCAACTACAACATTTGGTGGATATTGGGAGCGCAGGGCATTGCCCCGTAGAAAGAAAATGGTGCTGACAACTGAAATAATTCCCACCCTGCAGGAATGGCTCTGGGTAAATCTTGCTGCCTTGGATGCACTGGTATTTGACATTGACGGCGTATTGCTTGTAAATGGCGGGCCTGCTCCGGGCAGCCGTGCACTGCTTGACATGCTACGTAAAAAACAGGTGCCTTTTTTTCTGCTCACCAATGACGGGGACCATTCCACAGAAGAAAAGGCGCAGATTCTCAATGCAGCAGATCTGCAGATTCATTATACGGAGATTGTTTCCTGTGGTGACGGCCTGGTGACCCTGCATGCGGAAAAAAAATTTTCTCCGGCCCCTTTTTTTATTATGGGAAACCTGGGCAATCCATGTTTTGCGCAAAAGGCCGGGCTGCATACCACCCGGAACCTGTCACAGATACATCACTGCCAGGGCGTTATAGTGGGAGAAAAGGATTATGACTGGGAAATTACCATCAATGCGGTTGTCAATTTTTTTATCCAAAAACCAGATGCCCTGCTGATTGTTCCTAATCCAGATGAGTATTATCCCGGAAAAATCCCGGGTCATATCTGTATCGGGGCAGGGGGCGTGGCCCGGTTTATTGCCCGGGTGCTCAAAAATTACGGGATCAGTGTGTCGCCCATTTATCTTGGAAAGCCTTTTTCTCCGATATTCCAAAAAACCCATGCCCAGCTGGAATCTTTTTACGGCAGGCCTGTTTCCCGCAACCGGGTCCTCATGACAGGGGATTTTCTCCTGTCCGATATCCAGGGGGCCCTGGATTTCGGGTATCTTTCCGCCCTGGTGCTCACCGGTGTCACCACTGCGGATATGCTGGAGCGGTCCAAGGTCAGTCCGGACCTGGTGTTTGAAACACTGGGCTGACAGGCTGCAGGATCAGATGATCCGTTTACGGATGGCGGTGACAATAAGCTCAGCCAGGATCACAACCACAAAGATACTTAACAGAATGACGGATACGCGGTTCCAGAAAAAGAGGTTGAGGGCGGTGTCCAGCACCATGCCGAT
>JAZBPL010000045.1:0-6113 GCA_036351635.1 Desulfotignum sp. | reverse complement strand
TGATCCCCTGGACAAAAAAATCATGGCTGCCATCAAAACCGCAGACATGCTCCTGGGCCATGACAACTACTGCATGAATTACCTCAAAGGGGTCAGAGCCGGAATTATTGAAAGTTAGCCTTACCTGATCCACCCGTATCCAGTGATACACCAGCTGCTTGTATCCGACCCGGTGCCGCCCTGGCTGCGACACCGGGTTTTTTATGTCCGGGCAGTGGTTGACACGGGGTTTCAATTGCCATAAAGTTGTATTGTCAGATGACAGCAGACATGGGCCTGCTAATTCGGAATCAAAAGCAAAACGGATGCCGGGGCGTGAACAACAACACACGTGATTCATTGATCAATGCGGATGACGGCCTGGTGGTGCTGGACAGTTCCCTGGAAATAATGAGCTTCAATCCGGCGGCCCGGGAAATCATCACCCCTGAACCCAGGTATGGCCAAAAACTGAATTTCAGTTCCTTTATCGCCAGTCCCTATCTGTCGATGCTGGAAGATGCAGTTGAAGCGACACTCCACCAGGGCAAAACCCGGGTGGATGCGAAAGCGGCGCTAAAAACCACATCCGGCAAATCCATTTTCATCCGTTATGCCATTCACCCCCTGTATGAAACCAGCCGGGTAATCATCGGCCTTATTTTTTCCTTCAAGCAGCTTTCAACACCGCCGGTATCCGATACCACAGATGACATCTCCAACAGCGCGTTGATAAAACATCAGTCTCTTCTGGAAGCATTACCCGAAGGGGTATTCACCATTAACACAAAATGGAGAATCGCATCCTTCAACAGAACAGCTGAAGAAATCACAGGCTATTCCCGCAAAGAGGTTCTTGGCCGCTATTGCTGGGAAGTTTTCCGCTCAGATCTTTGTGATATGGGATGCCCCCTGCGCACCGCCATTGAAACCGGAAAATCAGAGATGGACCAGGATATCCGCATTTTAAAAAAAGAGGGTGCCCAACTGACCATACTGGTGAATATCGGTGTCCTCAAAGATGAAAACGGGCGGGTTGCCGGGGCAGTGGAAACCTTCCGGCCATTGACCGGTGAGAGAAATCAGCCTGACGGAACAAAACAGGCCCATGCTTTTTCACACATCATTGGAAACAGCCGGCCCATTCAACGGCTTTTTGCACTTATGCCGGACCTTGCAGCCAGTGAGGTCAATGTGTTTATTACCGGTGAAAGCGGTACAGGAAAAGAGCTGTTTGCGCGCACCCTGCATGACCATTCCTCCCGGTCCAGGCACCCTTTTGTCGCTGTCAACTGCTCTGCCCTTGCCGAAAGTGTTCTGGAATCAGAGCTTTTCGGCCATGAAAAAGGCGCCTTTGCCGGTGCTGCAAAAGCCAGGGCCGGCAGGTTTGAACTGGTGAGAAAAGGGACCCTTTTTCTGGATGAAATCGGTGAACTCAAACCCAGCCTGCAGATCAAACTGCTGCGGGTTCTGGAACAAAGAGAATTTGAGCGGGTCGGCGGTACCCAGACCCTTCCTCTGGAGGCCCGCATTATCAGCGCCACCAACCGGAACCTGGCCCTGGCATTGAAGGACGGCTCTTTCAGGGAAGATTTCTACTACAGGTTAAGAACCGTGCCCCTGGCCATTCCGCCCCTCAGGGAACGCAAAGAAGACATCCCTTTGCTGGTGCGGTATTATATCCAGTTTTTTAACACCACATGCAAAAAAAAAGTAAAGGGGGTTGACCCGGAAGTGATGGCCCTGTTTTCAGATTATGACTGGCCGGGCAATGTCCGGGAACTGGAAAGAACCATTGAACATGCCTTTGTTTTTGTCAAGGGACCCATCATCCGGATGGAAAATCTGCCGCATCTGGAAATGGCCTGCAAACCGCCGGCTGCTGAAACACCCCATAACGCAAAGCCGGGTCTGAACACAGAAACCATTTTAAAGGCCCTTGAGAAATCAGATGGCAACCGGCAGAAGGCTGCGGATCTGCTGGATATCAGCCGTACCTCCCTGTGGCGGAAGATGAAAACCCTGGGCCTGCTGGGCTGATGTTTCAAAAATTCGTTTCAGATGTTTCAAATGTTTCATTTTTCCATATTGAAATAATTTTCATTATATTCAATTAGTTACCTGAAAATATTCTTTTAAGTTTTCCTTGCTTGTTTCAATCACGGCTGGCCCCTCAACGGCCGCGCCCTAAAGTTTCCTATATTTATCCATAATTTCAAATAGTTAAAATCAATGGCCCACCCTTTGCAATATGGCTGAACAACAGGCACCCCGGTGATGGATGCCGTGCAAAAAAGGAAAGCAACCATGTTCACAGGCAGGGCTATTTTATGAAAAGGGCTGACCCCCCCCATACCCGGTCTGATAAGACCGGCATCATAGCGTTATCGCCAAAATTCAATCTGATGGGGATAAACCGCCAGGCATGCCGGATGCTGGGAATTGCACCAGCCCC
The DNA here is from genome assembly GCA_036351635.1 of Desulfotignum sp. GTDB lineage: Bacteria > Desulfobacterota > Desulfobacteria > Desulfobacterales > Desulfobacteraceae > Desulfotignum. Next base: position 3,679 of record JAZBPL010000045.1, on the reverse strand, counting down.
GGGAACTGACTGCCCCCTTGAAAAGATAGTGGACACAAAATCCCTGGCAGCTGCCTGCAGGATTTTTGCCGATGCAATTGAAAAAAAGGCCCCTGTAAAAGATGCCTTCATCTGCTTTGTCAATGCCGCCGGCAGACCGTTTCAATGCAATGTTTCAGCCCTTCCGCTGATGTCCGGATACCAGTCGGCAATCGGCGTGATCCTGAGCTTCAAGGCTGTAGAAACACAACAAACGGCAGGCCCCTCTCCCTCTTCTCTGACATATTTACCGAGACTGGGATTCCAGGGAGTGGTGGACAGCCTGCCTGAGGGTGTTTTTTCCATTGACCGGGAATGGCGTGTCAACGCATTCAACAAAACCGCAGAAATACTGACCGGCCTTTCACGCGATGATATCATCGGCAAATACTGCTGGCAGGTCTTTCAGTCAGGGTTTTGTCAACACAACTGTCCGCTGGCAGATATTTTCAAGGGCGGCCGGTCTTGTGAAAACCAGGAAACGACCATACAGATCCGTACCGGATCCATCCGGAAAATCCGTTTCAATGCCGCGCCTTTGAAAACTGCTGACGGCAGTGTTGTGGGGGCGGTAGAAAGTTTCCGGCTGCTGCCCATGAAAAAAGCAAACACACGGCCCGCTTTGGATGCATTTACGTTTCAGGGGATGATCAGTAAAAACGCGGCCATGACATCACTTTTTGCCATGCTCAGGGATGTTGCGGCAAGTCAGGCAGATGTCCTTATAACCGGTGAAAGCGGTACCGGCAAGGAACTGGTGGCCAGGGCCATTCATACCCTTTCCCATCCGGATGTGAAAAACTTTGTGGCCGTAAACTGTTCAGCTCTGCCGGAAACCCTTCTGGAATCAGAGCTGTTCGGTCATGAAAAAGGGGCTTTTACCGGGGCGGATCACATGAAACAGGGCCGGTTTGAACTGGCTGGAAACGGCACCCTGTTTCTGGATGAAATCGGTGAATTAAAACCCGCTCTCCAGGTAAAGCTGCTCAGAGTTTTAGAGCAGAAGGAATTTGAACGGGTAGGGGGCAGTTCACCCATAAAGCTTTTTGCAAGGGTCATTGCCGCCACCAACCAGGACCTGGACAAAGCCCTGGCCTGCGGCAGTTTCAGAGAAGATCTCTATTACCGGCTCAGAACCATCCCTTTACGGATCCCGCCCCTGCGGGAGCGTATCGAGGATATACCTTTGCTGGTGGACCATTTCATTAATACATTCAACCGTAAATATGACAAAACCGTCCGGCTGGTGGATCCAAAGGTGATGGATTTTTTTAAAAAATATCACTGGCCGGGAAATATCAGGGAGCTGGAGCGCTGCATGGAACATGCGTTTGTCTTTGTCAGAGGCCCCATCATCTTTCCCCGGTATCTGCCGGAAATTGAAGACTTTACTGTGCAGGCGCCCTCTGGTCCAGGCAAAAAAAACAATCCTGATCAGGAAAATCTGCTGTGGGCCCTGGAAAAAGCGGACGGGAACAGAACACAGGCGGCAAAGCTTTTGACCATAAGCCGCACCTCACTGTGGCGGAGAATGAAAGGTGCCGGCCTGATATAGGCGCGGAAATCATATAACCAACCCAAGTACCTACAAACATCCCAAAGGAGCAGCAACATGACCGACAACGCCCTTTATATCGACGAAATGATTGATCAGTATCCTGCCAAGCCGGAATACCTGATTGTTATTTTGCAGGAGATTCAAAACAAGTACGGTTTCATCTCCGGTGATGCCATGCGCCTGGCAAGCGACCATGTGCATGTGCCACTGACCCAGGCCTATGCAGTGGCCACATTCTACCAGTCTTTCCGCCTTGATCCCGTAGGAGAGCATGAGATCAAGGTCTGCCTGGGAACCGCCTGTCATCTCAAAGGCGGCCAGCGCCTGGTGGAGGATCTGGAAAGAAAGCTTCATGTTGAATCCGGGGGGACCACCGAAGACATGCGGTTCACGCTGAATACAGTGAACTGTGTCGGTGCCTGCGCCCTGGCACCGGTGGTGTCTGTTGATAACAAATACCACCCCAATGCCACCGCAAAAAAAATGGAAAAGGTATTAAAGACATTAACCGACCCGTCACTCGAAGAGATGGAGGGAACAGGAAATGCATGATCACGCCCTTGCAGAACAAGCAGATACTTTGTGCCTCAGGTCCCTTGATGATCTGAACCGGCTCAGAAAACAGATAATGGACAAAAGAGATCCAGATCATCCGGAAATAGTGGTCTGCCATGGGACAGGCTGCCTGGCCAACGGCAGTGCCGATGTCAGTGCGGCCATCCGGTCCGCCCTTGACGCATCCGGCATTGACGCCAAAGTGTTTCCGGGAATCAAGACCACCGGATGTCAGGGGTTTTGTTCACACGGTCCGCTGGTGGTAATCCGTCCCCAGGGGATCTTTTACCAGAATGTCAAGCCAAAGGATGCCAAAGAGATCATTGAAAAAACCATTGTACAGAAAGATGTGGTCAAACGCCTGCTCTACAAGAATCCCACTGACGGCGAAAAAATCCTCCATGAACAGGATATCCCGTTTTACAAACGCCAGACCCGTGTGGTGCTGCATAACATCGGTAAAATCGATCCCACAGATATCTGCGACACCATAGCTTCTGGCGGATACCAGGCCCTGGCCAAAGCCCTGACCACCATGACCCCGGAACAGGTGGTGCAGGAGATAGAAAGATCCGGTCTCAGAGGACGCGGCGGCGCAGGATTCCCCACAGGAAGAAAATGGCGCAGTGCCCTCACAGCCATCGAGAAAAAGGGGCGGCCGGTATATGTGGTGGTGAATGGCGACGAAGGTGATCCCGGCGCGTTCATGGACCGGACCATCATGGAGGGTGATCCCCATGCCGTGCTGGAGGGGTTGATTCTTGGTGCCTATGCCCTTGGTGCGCACCAGGGCTATCTGTATGTCCGGGCCGAATATCCGCTGGCCATCAAACATCTGACCATTGCCATGGAACAGGCCAGGGCCTGCGGGCTGCTCGGGGACAATATCCTGAACTCTGGTTTTTCATTTGATGCCCGCATCAACAGAGGGGCCGGCGCGTTTGTCTGCGGTGAATCCACTGCGTTGTTCACCTCCATAGAAGGAAATCCCGGAAACCCCAGACCCAAGTATGTACGGTCTGTGGAAGAAGGCCTGTGGGGAAGGCCCACCGTGCTCAACAATGTGGAGACATGGGCCAACATCCCTTTGATTGTGAACAAAGGCGGAGACTGGTATGCCAAAATCGGTGTGCCCCACAGCACCGGCACCAAAGTGTTCTCCCTGGTGGGCAAAGTAAACAATGTGGGCCTGGTGGAGGTGCCCATGGGGGTACCGCTGTCCACCATTGTGGAAGATATCGGCGGCGGTGTTCCCGGCGGTGCCCCTTTTAAGGCGGTCCAGACCGGCGGCCCCAGCGGCGGGTGCATTCCCTATGCGTTAAAAGAGACCCCGGTGGATTTTGATTCCTTGACAAAGGCGGGTTCCATGATGGGATCCGGTGCCATGATCGTTATGGATAACAGAGACTGTGTGGTGGATGTGGGACGGTATTTTCTGCGGTTTCTGGAAGAGGAATCCTGCGGCAAATGCATGCCCTGCAGACTGGGATTATCACGGATGCGGGAAATTCTGGACAATTTTTCAGAAGGCAAAGGGTCTGAAAAAGA
>JAZBPL010000044.1:0-2397 GCA_036351635.1 Desulfotignum sp. | reverse complement strand
CGGATGCGTTCAACCGGCACGGCATTGCCTCGGCCGCGTATGTGTCGGGTGTGGACCGGGACCGGTGCGACTCGTTGCTGGCGGAATTGAGATCCGGGCGGCTGGCGTTTTTGTTTACTGTGGACAAGTTCAGCGAAGGCGTGGATGTGCCGGAGATCAACATGGTGCTGTTTTTGCGGCCCACCCAGAGCCTCACCGTGTTTCTCCAGCAGCTGGGCCGGGGGCTGCGCCATGCCCCGGAAAAAGAGTGCCTGACCGTGCTGGATTTTGTGGGACAGGTGCACCGGAAATATCGCATGGATATCCGGCTGAAAGCCCTGCTGCCCCGGCACCGGTACGGCATTGACCGGGAAGTGGCCCAGGATTTCCCGCATCTGCCGGCCGGGTGTGCCATCCAGTTTGACCGGATATCCAAGGGGTATGTCCTGGAAAACATCCGGGCCAACCTGCGGAATCTGGCGGCCCAGGTGCCGGAACGGCTCCAGACCTTTACCTCGGAAACCGGGCAGGCGCTGACCTTTGGCAGATTTGTCCAGTACCATGACTATGAACCGGAGCGGCTGCTGGTGTCGGACACGTGGACCGGGTGGAAAGCCAGGGCGCACCTGGCACCGGCCCCGTCTGATCCGGATCTGGCCTGGCTGAAACGATCCCTGGTGAGGGCGGCATTTATTTCCGGGCCTGGGGAGATCGCTCGGCTGCGGCATATCATCGGCCGGCTGGTTTCCGGAGATGTGCCCGGGGCCCTGGATCTGGCAGGAGAACAGGCCAATGCCGTGTATTACCGGCTGTGGGGCGACAGAGCAGACCGGTTTGGAATTGCTGATCTGTCGGATGCGTTTCACCGCCTGGCACACAATCCGTCCATTCTAAGGGACATGGATGAAATCCTGGCCTGGGCCGGGGATGTCTCTCCGGTTGCAGGGGTTGTGCCGGATCTGCCGTTTCCCTGTTCCATGGAGGTGCACGCCCAGTTCAGTGCCACCGATATCCTGGCCGCCTTTGACCGGGCCACCCTGGCTTCTGCCGGGCAGAAAGGTACCGGTGTGCTGCATTTCAAGGATATCAAGGCCTATGCCCTGCTGATCACCTTCCAGAAAACCGAAAAAGAGTTTTCTCCCACCACCATGTATGCGGATTATCCCATCAGCCGGTCCCTGCTGCACTGGGAGTCCCAGTCCAACACAGCCCTGGATTCGCCAACAGGCCAGAACCTGGTGCATCACGAGATCCGGGGATACACCATCTTTATTTTTGCCCGGCCCAGGAAAAAACACAACAACTGCACGGTGCCGTTTGTATTTTTAGGACCGGCCAGGCATGTCAGCCATCAAAAAGAAAGGCCCATCCAGATGGTATGGCAGCTGAGCAGTCCCATGCCCGTGGAGATGTTTGAGGAGAACAGGCGGGGCGGGTGATGGGGATCCAGGTTCGCTGGACCGGAGTGGGGGCAACTGCTAATGAATAAAAATATTGACACTTTGTTCATAAAAATGTATCGTTCATAAAAAATGAACAATATAATTTAATGAACAAAGCGGTGCAGCTATGGAAAAAAAAATACTCAGGCAGGCGATAGCATCTTTTAAGGAGAAATTTGGTTTCCAAGGGGAAATCGTTGATATTCAGCATGATAATGCTGATTTGGGGACCGATGCAGTAGTCAAGATGACTATCCAAAACAGGGAACTGACATTCCATACAGAAATAACACCCACGGTGAACAGATCTGTTATCGGTATCCTGATGCAGCATAAGGATGAATTTTCCCAGGCCCGGCTGCTGGTCTCTCATTATATAAATCCGGTAATGGCTGAAAAATTAAAAGAGAATGATATCAATTTTATTGATACAGCAGGAAATGCATACATTAATGCAGGGCCTGTTTTCATTTTTGTGAAAGGAAACAAAGCAGAAAAATCATCGGCGGCACCTTCCAAAGGCAAAGCCTTTACCAGATCAGGTCTGAAAATGATATATGCCCTGCTCTGTGACAAAAAACTGTTAAACAGACCTTATAGAGAGATTGCCAGCGCATCCGGCATTGCACTGGGGACAGTGGGGCAAGTGATCGATAATTTAAAAGAACTGAGGTTTATTATCGATTTGGGCATACGGGGAAGGAAGCTGACAAACAATGACGCGTTATTCAATAGATGGTGCCAGGATTATACTGAAAAGCTTAAACCCAAACTGCTGCTTGGAAGATTTGAAGGGCCTGACGATTTCTGGAAGAACTGCCGTCTTGAACCGGATCAGGGGCAATGGGGGGGTGAAGTGGCTGCGTTTAAGTTAACCGGCTATCTTAAACCGCAAAATGTGGTTTTATATGCAAAAGAGGAAAAATTAAGAGAGATCCTGCTCCAGAACAGGCTCAAGAAAACAGAAAACGGGAAT
>JAZBPL010000043.1:0-9922 GCA_036351635.1 Desulfotignum sp. | reverse complement strand
GCTTTGACGGGGACGGTCTGCGCACGGTCATCTTTCTCAAGGGCTGTCCCCTGTCCTGCCAGTGGTGTTCCACCCCGGAATCCCAGCGGTCCGGCACGGACTTCGGTGTGGACCGCAGCAGGTGTACCGGGTGTTTTTCCTGTGTGGAAGCCTGCCCGGAAAACGCGCTAACCTGGGACATGAAGACGGAACAGTTCATTGTTGACAGATCCCTGTGTACCGACTGCAGAACCTGCGTGACTGCCTGTCCCCAGGGTGCCCGCCAGGCATGGGGATACACTGCTGATACCGACGATATTTTCAGGGAAGTGGAAAAGGATTCTCTTTTCTATTTTCACTCCGGCGGCGGGGTGACCCTGTCCGGGGGCGAGCCGCTTCTGCAGCCGCAGTTTTGTGCCGAACTGCTGGAAAAATGCCTGACCCATGGTATCAACACAGCGGTTGAAACCTGCGGACAGGTGACATGGGAAAACATGGCGGCTGTGCTGCCCTTTACCGACACCCTGTTTTTTGATGTCAAGCATCTGGACACGGCCATCCACCAACAGCTCACCAGTGCCGGCAATGACCGGATATTAGACAACCTGGCCAGGGTGGATGGTGCCGGCCATGCCCTGTCCCTGGTGGTTCGCATGCCGGTGGTTCCCGGGTGCAACGACACGGCAGACAATATCCGGGCCCTGGGCAATTTGTGCAGCAAGCTCAGACACCTGCAGGAAATCCAGCTGCTGCCTTACCACCGGCTGGGAATCGAAACCTACCGCAGACTGTCGGCTCCCTATGCTCTGGAACATATCCAAGCACCGGATGAAGCGTTCATGACACACTGCCGGACCACTTTAGAACACATGGGATTGCAGGTAAAAGTGGGCGGATAACCCCGAGACACCATCACAAGGAGACAAACATGACGACACAGACCGTGCCTGCCATCGAGTGCAAACATGTATGGAAAATCTATGGCAAAAAAGCGAAACTGGCCCACCAGGCAGTGCTGGAGCGCAGCCTGACCAAGGAAAAGTGCCTGGAAACCTACGGATGTGTCATCGGGGTGCAGGATGCCTCTTTTTGTGTCCTGCCCGGTGAGATTTTCTGTATCATGGGATTGTCCGGCAGCGGCAAATCCACGTTGATGCGCCATATCAACCGGCTCATCGATCCTACGGAAGGAACTATCCTCGTCAACGGCATTGATATCAACCAGCTCAGTGAGCCGGAAATGCGCAAACTGCGGTCTGAAAAAATCGGCATGGTCTTCCAGAACATGGCCCTGCTGCCCCACCGCAATGTCCGGGACAATGTGGCATTCGGCCTGGAACTGCGGAAAATGCCCAAAGAAAAGCGGTGGGAGATTGCAGACAATACCCTGGAACTGGTCCACCTGTCCGGATGGGGAGATCAGTTTCCCAAAAACCTTTCCGGCGGCATGCAGCAGCGGGTGGGTCTGGCCAGGGCGCTGGCCTCTGATCCGGATATCCTGCTCATGGATGAACCCTTTTCCGCACTGGACCCTTTGATCCGGCGGCAGCTGCAGGACCAGTTCCTGGAACTGTCATCAAAGCTGAAAAAATCCACCCTGTTCATCACCCATGACCTGGATGAGGCCATCCGCATCGGGGATCACATCGCCATCATGAAAGACGGGGTCCTGGTGCAGACCGGCACCCCGGAAGAGATCGTCACCCATCCGGCGGACGACTATGTGGCGGATTTTGTGGCCGGCATCTCCCGCCTCCATCTGGTGACAGCCCGGTCGGTGATGTATCCGGCAGCGGAATTCTGTGCCCGGTATCCGGACCAGGAACTGTCGCATCTGCCAACGGTGGCGGAAACCGATGACCTGGACACCCTGGTGGAACTGATGACCGATGTGGAGGCCAACCGGGTGGCAGTCACCCATAACAGGCAGATAGCCGGGGTGGTGACCCGCCGCAGCCTGCTGCGGGGAATCCAGGGCAAACCGCCTGAGCGGATGAACGGGCAGACCCCTGCCGCCATGACCACACAAATGGATACCATCACTGCATGAAACGTGAGATCAGCCCATAAAACCGGTTCCGGTGTAATGCACACCATAAGAATACAAAACCAACTAAAAAACATCTGGAGGAAGTATGAATACCAAACTGTCCAAACTGATTCTATTGACCTGTATCTTTATCATGGCCGCCGGCATCCCCTTTACCGGTGCTGCAGAGAAAAAAAGCATTAAAATGGGGGTACTCCAGTGGAATGATCTGGTCTGTCCCAGTCTTGCCACCAAAAAAGCCATGGAAAAATATCATGGGTATGACATCGAGGTGGTGGAATTTTTTGAATGGGGCATTGCCTACGCCACACTGGCAAAGGGGGATGTGGATATACTCATGTCCCAGATCAATTTTGTGGCCTGGGACTACTGGATCCGGTACAACAAAAAACTGGAAAAACTCTCCTGTTCCTCCCACGGCCTGAACCAGGGCATTGTGGTGCCGTCCTATGTGCCCATCGATTCCATTGATGAGCTCAACCAGCACAAGGACAAATTTGACAAAAAAATCATCGGCATCGAGCCCGGGGCCGGACTGATGCGCCAGACCCGGGAGGTGATCGATGGATACGGCCTGGATTTTGAACTGGTGGACGGCAGCACCGCCGCCATGACCGCATCCGTCAAATCCGCACTGGCCAAAAAAGAGTGGATAGCCACCATCATGTGGACCCCGTCCTGGATGACCCAGGCATTTGATATCAAATTTCTCAAAGATCCCAAAGACCTGCAGCAGCCGGCCCAGTCCTATTACTGGCTGGGGCGTAAAGGGTTTTCAAAAGACTATCCCACGGCCAGAGAAATAATGGCCGGGGTGTTTGTGCCGTTGGAAGACAATATCCAGATGACCGGATATATCAAGGAAGGCCTGTCTCCGGAACAGGCCGTGGACCGGTGGCTCAAGGAGAACCCGGTCATCCCGGAACGCTGGATGAGCATCGGGGAAAAATAAGACATATTCATGACAGAAGATGGCCCCTGCCGGGGCCATCCACCGGAACCTGCTTTTTTCTAAACTAAGGGGAATTGCCATGAAAACCACCTCAATTGCAGCCGGGTTTGACAATGCCGTAGAGAACGGGGTCGAGGTTGTCAGCACCACCTTTGACACCCTGTTCAACCGGATCAGTGATTTTATCGAACTGGCACTCACCGGCATTGAACAGCTGTTTTTGTTCCCGCCCGTTTACCTGTTCATCGCTTTTTTCTGTATCCTTGCCTGGAAAACTGCCGGCAGGGGCATGGCGGTGTACACCCTGATCGGATTTGTTTTATGTTTTGCCATGGGATTGTGGGAGGAAACCATGATCACCATGGCACTGGTGGTCACATCGGTCATCTTTACCCTGATTCTGGCAATCCCGCTGGGGGTGGCAGCCGGTTCAAACCGAAAAGTAAGCGACATCACCCGGGTGCTTATGGATTTTCTGCAGACCATGCCCCCCTATGTCTACCTGATACCTGCCATTGCCATTCTGGGATTCGGTGCCAGTCCGGCGATTGTGGCCACAGCCATTATCGCCTTTGCACCGGCAGTCCGCCTCACTGCCCTGGGTCTGCGTCATGTTCCGGCGGAACAGGTGGAAGTGGGCAAGGCATTCGGGGCCTCACCAGCCCAGGCCCTGTTCAAGATCAAACTGCCGGCGGCACTGCCCTCCATCATGGCCGGGGTGAACCAGAGCCTGATGCTTGCCCTGAGCATGGCGGTCATTGCCGGCATCATCGGTGCCGGCGGCCTGGGAAAGGAGGTATACCGGGCCATCCGGGTGCTGGATGTGGGAAAGGCGTTTGATGCCGGCATCTGCATTGTAATCCTGGCCATTATTCTGGACCGCATCTCCCAGGGGGCTGTCACCCTCCTGAAAATGAAAGGAAAATAACCATGGAACCCTTTGCATTTTCCATCGGCGCATATATTTCTCTGGTGGTTGACTGGCTGAATATCAATGCCGGCCTGCCCTTTGAGCTGTTGAGCAGCACCATGGAAGGGGCTGTCAAGTTTCTGGAAACCCTGCTGCTGTGGCCCCATGCATTCATCGTCATGGGGGTGTTTTCCCTGGGAGCCTGGCGCATTGCCGGCCGGCAGGTGGGGGGAATGACATTCTTTGGGCTCCTGTTCTGCTTTGCCATGGACCTGTGGAAAGCCACCATGCTCACCACGGCTCTGGTGGCGGTATCCACCACGGCAGCGCTCATGGTTGCCATCCCCCTGGGGATATGGTCTGCCATCAACCCCACCGTGGACCGCATCACCCGCCCCGTCATGGACCTGATGCAGACCCTGCCCCCCTGGGTGTATCTCATTCCCGCCGTGATTCTGTTTTCCCTGGGGCGGGCACCGGCCGTCATTGCCACGGCTGTGTTCGCCATCCCCCCTGCCCTGCGCCTCACGGCCCTGGGCATCCGTGAAGTGCCTGCTGATCAGCTGGAAGTGGGAAAGGCATTCGGGGCCGCCCCGTTCCAGGTGATCTGGAAGATCCAGATCCCGGCAGCCATGCCCTCTATCATGGCCGGGGTGAACCAGTGCATCATGATGTCCCTGGCCATGGTGGTGCTGGCCGGCCTCATCGGGGCCGGGGGACTGGGCGGTGAGGTGGTAAGGGGGCTGACCCGGATGATGATCGGAGTGGGGGTGCGGTCCGGCCTGGCCATCGTGATCCTGGCTATCATCTTTGACCGGGTCACCCAGGGCATGGTGGCCAAAACAGACCCGGCAGCGTCTTAGGGCATCCCCTGAAAGATCACCGGACGGCCCAAAGATCCGTATCAAGGAATACCGCACCACCCGATTTTCCGGACTGACCGATCATGCCCGCTGTCGGCTCTGTACTGCAAATTGCAGGGGACATCAGTGGAACAGAGCACATTGCTTTTGTCAAATGCCGGTAATTTTTCATGTTTTTTTATAATGAAAGGAGAAAAAATTGGAACATGACCGTGTCGAACAGAATATGAAAAACCTGGATGACGCTTCCATGCGGATCATTGAACAGACCGGTGTCCGTCTCCATCACAGGCAGCTTGCTGGGCTGGCGGCTGCGAACGGTGTCAGGGTATCTGAAGATGGTACCGTGTTCTTTACAAGGGAACAGCTGAAGGAATGGGTATCCTACGCCCCTTCCGAATTTACGGTGTATGCATCAAACCCGGATCATGACATGCACATCGGTGGGGATCATACTGCACATGTTTCTTATAACTCCGGATTTCCGTTTATTGCCGACAGACAGGGCAACAGAAGAAACGCCCATTTCAGCGATTATATCAATTTTCTTAAACTGGTTCACAACACCCCGTATTTCAACATCAACTGCGGTGTCATGGTCACACCTGATGATCTGCCCAACGATGAAACCCTCTATCCTGTTATGCTGTATACAGCACTGCTGCACACGGACAAGTGTTTTTTCGGCGGCATGGGCGGAAAAAAAGAGAGCGAAATGACCATGGAGATTCTCAAAACCGCCTTTGATACAGACACAAAAGGACTGGTGCAGAAACCCCGGATCTGTAATCTGGTCAGTTCCCTTTCACCGCTCCAGTTTGACGAAAAAATGCTCGATACCATGATGGTTTACGCTGCACACGGTCAGCCCGTTGTGGTGTCGCCTGCGGTCATGGCCGGCACCACCGGTCCAGTGACACTGGCAGGAACCATTGCCCTGTCCCATGCGGAAACCCTGGTCGGCATCGCTGTTTCCCAGATGATCCGCAAGGGGACACCTGCCATTTACGGTTCTGCCACTGCCGGCTCAGACATGAAAACAGGGGCTTTTACCATCGGCAGCCCTGAATCAGCCCTTGCCGTAAAATATTGTGCGCGCCTTGCAAAAATGTATGGGCTGCCGTCCAGGGGCGGCGGCGCGTTAAATGACGCCAAACATGTATCTGTCCAGGCCGGATACGAGAGCATGATGATCCAGTTGGTGGCCAACCAGGAAAAGATCAATTTCAATTTTCACAGTGCAGGGGGCCTGGATTCCTATGGTGCCATGTCCTACGAAAAATATGTCACCGATCTGGATATCCTTGCCCGAATAAAATACTTTCTTGACGATCTGGACACCGGTCCTGAATTTCTGGCCCTTGACACCATTGAAAAGGTGGGTATCGGCGGGGAGTACCTGACACAGATGCATACGGCACAGTATTGCCGCAAAGCCCCTTTTGTGTCCGACATCAGTCTTCAGGGCATGTCCAGGCCGGGGCTCTCTGCCGATGATGCGCTTTTTGACAAAATGACGGCAAAACTTGAAACCATGCTTAAAGGCTATGAACGGCCGGAAATAGTGCCTGAATGCATACAAAAGCTGGACAGATGCATGGAAAAGTATGGTGTGGATACTGCAGCTCTCAAGGGAAAAATAGAAACCGCAGATCAGGCATTTTCTCTTTGAAAGCGTTTCTGCCGGGGCAGTTTCCGGTACCAAACAGACCAGCAACGCAAATGAATTTATGAAGGAGCAGGCAATGCAGGAATCAAAAGCCAAACTTGACATGACCATTACCATCGGCGCGGTGGTGGTATCTTCCATTTTTATTGTGGCAACCCTCTTTTCCGCTGAAATGGTAAAAGAGGTGTTTGACCAGATATTTCAATTTTTTATCAAAAATTTTGGATGGGCATATCTGCTCATTGTGGCGGGTTTTGTCCTGTTCAGTTTCCTTATGGCGGTCAGCAGATACGGCAATATCCGTCTTGGGAAGGATGACGAAGACCCTGAATTCAGCCTGATGGCCTGGTTTGCCATGCTGTTTGCCGCAGGAATGGGTATCGGACTTGTTTTCTGGGGTGTGGCCGAACCCATGTTCCACTATTCAACCCCGCCCCATTTTGATGCGGAATCTCCGCAGGCTGCTGCGGATGCCATGCGCATCGCCTTTTTTCACTGGGGGCTTCATCCCTGGTCATGTTATGCAGTTGTTGCACTTGTCCTTGCCTATTTTCAGTTCAGAAAAGACAAACCGGGGCTTTTCAGCTGGACACTGGAGCCCCTTGTGGGAAAAGATCATGTACGGGGCTTTTTGGGAAAATCGGTGGATGCACTGGCCATCGTCGTTACGCTTTTTGGTGTGGCAAACTCCCTTGGTATGGGTGCCATGCAGGTTTCCACCGGCATGAACATGCTGTACGGAATTCCCAACAACAACACCATTTCCATTGTGATCATCGCCATTGTGACGGCTTTGTTTATTTTTTCCGCCATTACCGGTGTGGACAAAGGCATCAAAATCCTGAGTACGACAAATATGTTCATGGCATTCGGACTGATGCTTCTGGTCATGCTGAGCGGCCCCACCATCTATATCCTGGAATCGTTGATCGAATCCCTTGGGTCCTACTTTCAAAGTATCATAAAATTCAGTTTTTTCCTTGATACGAGTGAAGTTGTGGAGAACCATGTGGGATACGACTGGATGGGAAGCTGGACCGTATTTTACTGGGCGTGGTGGCTGGTGTGGGCACCCTTTGTGGGGGCGTTTATTGCCCGCATCTCCAGGGGACGTACCATAAGGCAGTTTATTTTTGGTTCACTTCTGGCGCCCACCCTTCTGTGTGCCATCTGGTTCAGTATTCTCGGGGGTACGGCGCTCAGCCTTGAATTGACAATGGTGGAAAGCCCCGGTATTGCCGAAGCAGCTCTGGCTGATCCCACGGCTGCCGTTTTCAGGCTCTATGAATACCTTCCTGTAACCGCAATTCTCTCTTTGATTACCATGCTCATCATATGCATTTTTTTTATCACATCTGCTGATTCAGCAACCTATATTATTGGCGTGATGAGTTCTGACGGACATATCAATCCAAGCAACAAAGCCAAGGTCGGATGGGGGCTTCTGTGCAGTACCATTGCAGCGATGCTGCTTCTGACAGGCGGGCTGAAGGCGGTGCAGACGGTTTCATTCATTTTTTCATTTCCATTCATGATTCTCATGCTGTTTATGATGTACGCGTTTTTTCGCGAAATTTCAAAGGAGGTGTGACATGCGTCTGGGATTTATTGGAACAGGACAAATCACCACCGCCATTGTCACAGGGTTATGTACATGCGAAAATGGCAGCAATCAGAACAATATCTGGGTGTCTCCGAGAAACAGAGAAAAATCTGCCGCACTTGCCAAGGCATATGGTGCGGTTCAAAAGGGAAAAGACAATCAGGAGGTGGTGGATAACTGTGATATTGTCTGTCTTGCAGTGCTTCCGCAGCATAAAGAAAAGATTCTCACGCCGCTGCATTTCAGGAGGGATCAGATTATTGTCCACATTCTGGCAGCCACGCAGGTGGAGGAGATTAAGCCTTTTGTTTCACCTGCCACGCAGATTGTCCGGGCAGTACCGCTGCCCTGTACCGCCATACACGCTGGCCCTGTGGCGCTTTATCCGGCCGAAGGAACTGCATGCAAGACTGTGTCAAAACTTTTCAGTCCGCTTGGCTCCGTAATCCCACTGGGTGATGAGTCACAGCTTGAGATTCTTGCCATTATTACGGCACTGATGGCGCCGTATTATGCAATGGTAGAAAAAATAACGGCCTGGGCAGAAAGGCAGGGAATCGCAAGAAAGGATGCTGCTGCATACACTGCATCCATGTTTGAAGCACTTTCCCGGATAGCAGCATCTGCGGATGACGGCGATGCCGGCAGACTTGCCAAAGAATGCATGACCCCGGGGGGACTGAATGCGCTTGCCATGCAGGTGATGGATGAAAAAGGGGGATTTGAACATGTTCAGGCAGCACTTGATGCTGTGAAAAACAGACAATAGAAACACATTGTCATTTTCAAAATGCGCCAGATAAAACCTATGACGGCAATACCGGCGCTTGGGACAATAAGGAGAAAAAACAGATGCGAGTAAGAAATATTATACTGATGGTGTTCTTCAGTCTGTGTATCGCTGCCCAGTGCTATGCAGCGGATCGGCATGTAACACTTTTGACCCACACATGGGAACCATATGTGGGGCCTGATATGCCCAGTAACGGCATTAGTGCCGTGATTGTAAGGATGGCTTTTGAAAGTGCGGGCTATGATATAAAAATTTCGTTCCACAACTGGGATGTTTCATTAAAAAAAGCCAAAAACGGAGAAGCGGATGCCCTGTTTCCCACATATCATACAACAGACAGAGAAGAATATTTCCTTTATTCTGAACCATTTCTCACAAGTCCGCTGGGGCTTTGCAAGATGAGACCGGTTCACTCTTTTTCACCGGGTGGGCTTGCATATGACAGGATGAAAAAGGAGCTGATACAGTACAAAACAGACCCAAGAGTGGATCAGACCCAGGCGTTACGGGATCTTTCCAAATATAAATTCGGTGTTGCCAAAGACTATGCCAACACACCGGAATTTGATGCTGCTGATTTTCTTACAAAGATAACCGTTGCCAATGATGAGGAAAATATTCTTCAGCTCCTGCAGGGAGATGTCCAACTCATTGTTATTGATAAATATGTTGCAAAAAATATTATGGTAAAAAAATTTCCCTGGCGTTCTGGTGACATTCAGTTTATGGAGCCCCCCCTTTCTGAAAAGGACCTTTACCTCACTGTTTCAAAAAAATCGGAGCATGCAAAAGAAATACTCAGGGATTTCAATGAAGGTCTGAGAATTATCAAACAGGAAGGCAAAATCAAGCGACTGAAGCGCGTATACGGGTTTTGAAAATTCTTAACCAATGCACTGCAGCCGGATGATCAGGGGTCAAGGTGGGTGCTGCTCATTAAATGTATTGAAAAAAATTTTAGGGGCCGCCAATTTCCAGACCCTCCCCCATTGACATTTCCAGCAAATGGGCATAGGAAAGCATTTTGACAATTCCAGATGGAGGTTTGTAAAGGCCATCATGAACACGTGCAACAGCTTTCCTTTGCCCGGACCGGTACACCG
>JAZBPL010000042.1:0-2310 GCA_036351635.1 Desulfotignum sp. | reverse complement strand
TACCTCAGTGAGGGTGACCTCGAAATGGTCGACGAATGCGTGCAAGGATGCATTGTTTTCCTTGGTTGTGGTGGCCAGGGAGCATCCGGAAAAATAGCTCAGGTCGGTCTGGGAAGCAAGTGTCATGGGATCACCATGCTTTTGAAGCGTTGGTACCCAGCAGCTCAAGCGGATGAAACACCTGCTGGGAAAACACATGCTGCAGCTGCATGCGGCAGGACAAACAGTCCGTGACTATGGTCCGGCCGGATGCGGCCGCCAGCCTGTCAAACAGGGGACCGCCGATGGCAAGGGAATGGCCATGAAACCCGGTTTTAAATCCCAGATGCCCCCCCATGCCGCAGCAGTGCATCTCCCCGCCCACCAGGATGATGTCTGTGCCGGGCAGGGATTGAATTATCTCCACATAGGGATGGCCGATGTTTTGTTCCCGCTGGTGGCAGGGGGCAAAATAGGCCAGTGGCTGGTCCGGTTCCTTCAAGGATATGGAAAGTTGTTCTGTCTTGTGACGGGCCAGCAGGTATTCTCCCAGGTCCTGGACGTTCAGTGACAGATCAATGCGCTGCAGGGGATCAATGCCGGAAAAATATCCATCATCTTTTAAAAATGTTTTATAAATGCCCATGGGCACGGTGGTAAATTCTTTGTTCCTGGATCCCGTCGGTACCTGCATCCTGTTGTCACCGGCATTGGCCCGGTGTTGAAACGCTTCTGAATAATACGCGGTTTCTTTCAGCAGTTTTTTGAAAAAATACCCGCAGGTGGGACAGGAGCAGACGATGTCGTATCCCTCCTGAACACAGGCACCAAGGGTTTCCAGATTGGCCTGTATCGTTTTTTCAGCCGCTTTTTGGTTTCCCTCCATGATCAGGGGCATGCTGCAGCAGTCCTGAGAAGGAACACACGCCTGGATCCCGTTTTGTTCCAGCAGCCCCACAGCGGCTTTGGCCACATCGGGAAACAGATAGCCTGCACTGCATCCGGCAAAGTAGGCAACCCTGGGAACGTCCTTTTCCGCGTGTTTTACAGGCGTGGTCAATCCCCTTTTTTTGGCCCAGGCAAAAAAGCTTTCTTTCGGAAATATGGGCAAAGACCTTTCCGGATGGATATCCAGGGTTTTTTTTGCCAGTGCCGAGACTGGGCTCAGTCGGTTCAGGGGATTGATCACAGCTGAAAATGCCGTTCCCCACCGGCCGGTCTGCCGGGCATCGGACAAAAGCCTTGCGGAAAGCGGCGGTCTTTTCTTTTCGGCCCGTGCAGCCTTGGCTTTCAGCGCCAGCGTCCGGATATCCTGGCACGGGCACAGCCCGCACAGGGTGCACAGGTCCACCAGGGATGCCAGGGCCTTTTCATCCGGGGGCGTGCCGGTGTCTTCTCCCAGGTCGTGGAGGCGGTACATTTCAGGAAAAAACAGGCAGTCCTCTTCCAGATGTTCCCGGCACACCTCGCATCCGGACCGGCCGGCGCATTTTTTAAAGATTTTCAGAATCAGGGAAGTGAAATCGGTTGCCGTTTCCATCACCCGTCCTGGTTTTCCTTAAGGATTTCCATGACATCTCTGGCGGTGTCTCCCCGCAGAAATTCAGCAAGACCCAGAAGCCCGTCCACCAGGTATTTGGATTGGTATCCTTTGGTTCTCAGATATGCCATGGCCAGAATGGCCCGGTCTTTATGGGGGCAGGCGGTCACGATGATTTTGTCTTTGTCCAGCTCATCCAGGCGGTATGGCAGTGCATTGAGCGGGATATGGCTGCCAAACCCCATGCGCCAGGCAGCGGTTTCCTCTTTGAAGCGGATGTCGATCAGCTGGATAAGCCCCTGTTCCAGCCCGCTGACCAGTGATTCACTGTTGATCTTCATCTCTTTGCGGGCCTTGTAGTCGAACCCCGATAAATAAGTTTCCAAAGACAATTCTTCGGCATGGGCCGCAAAGGAAATTGCCGTCATCAGGATGGCAGCAATCGTAATAATACGTTTTTTCATGGTAATGGTTCCTTTAATCGGGTTGAATACAAAATACCGGCAGGGCATCAGAGAAAGGGCCACCCCATTTTTATGAGCAATCCGCCGATGGCGGCAATGCCAATGACCAACCCAGCCTTAACAATTTTCTTTCGGATACAAAGTTGCAGCATGGCCTGTCAGTGCATGGAGAAATCAGGTGAACGGCGGCGGGTATTTTTAACAAACACGAACCCGGCCAGCGTCAGGGAGAAGATCAGAAACAAAATATCCCGCACCAGGGTCAGCTTTGTGATGGGATCATCATCCGGGGCCGCGGAAAAACACCCGCAGCTGATATCCAGGCCC
>JAZBPL010000041.1:0-2450 GCA_036351635.1 Desulfotignum sp. | reverse complement strand
GGTGGATATTCCTGCCATGGCGCTATCCTGTATTCTGGAAATACAAAAAGCCTGTATCTTGGCCGGATCTGATCCAGCCGCGGTTGTCTGGCTCAACAAGGCAGATGATCCGGCCCGTGTGGCCGCCGGCCGTGCGGTTGCAGCCAGGCTGAAAAAAGACCGCTGGAACATGCTAAAAAAAGAGCGCCAAAAAGGCGGGGATCCTCCCCCCTTTCACCAAAATTACCCCTGCCCATGGCCCGGCAGGGTGGTGATCGCCAGCCTGTCAGACCTGGATCCGGTAAAGGGCGTGGTGGTCTTGTGATGCCCGATAATGCAGGCGCCTGCAATAAAAAGGTTGCCGGTGTCATTCTGGCGGCTGGATGTGGATCACGCATGGGTACCATCAAACAACTGCTGCCTTTTGAAAACACCACCATCCTGGGCCGGGTGATTGCCACGGCCAAAGCATCCAAGCTGGATGAGATAATACTTGTTCTGGGATTTGAAGCCGGCCGGATCCGCCGTTCCCTGGACCTGACCCATCCCGACATGACCGGCATACATGTGATCGAAAATCCAGGCTGGGAAAAAGGCCAGTCCTTTTCAGTGGCTGCCGGTCTTGCGGCCCTGCCGCCGGACACCGGCGGTGCCCTGTTCCTGCTGGGGGACCAGCCCATGGTCATGGTCCCGACCATCAACCGCCTGGTATCCGCATTCCAGATCACTGACCACTGGATTCTGGTGCCCCGGTTCCAGGGGAAAAGAGGCAATCCCGTGCTGGTTGCAAAGCCCTTGTTTTCGCATCTTGCCTCTCCGGCAGGTGATGCCGGGGCCAGGGTGCTGTTCCGGAAATTTGCGCACCGGATGCAGGGCATCGCAGTCTCAGATGCCGGGATTCTCAAGGATGTGGACACGCCGGAAGATTACAGAAAACTTGAGGCAGCACGGGATGATTTTTCAACATCATGACAATATAAAGAAAGGAAAAGCATATGATACGGTCCTTCAGGGGCAAGACACCGCGCATTGCCGCATCTGCGTTTGTGGATGACACGGCAGTGCTTATCGGGGATGTGGAGATCGGCGAGGAATCCAGTGTCTGGCCGGGAGCAGTTATCCGGGCCGATCTTGGAAAGATCACCATCGGCAGGCAAAGCATTGTGGAGGACAACTGTGTGATTCATGCCGGTGCCCCCGGCGGCAGAGACGGGGATGTCACCATCGGCGACCGGGTGGTCATTGGCCACGGGGCTGTGCTCAACTGCCGTTCCATCGGCAGTTACGTACTCATCGGCATGAATGCCACCCTGCTCCATGAAGCCTGTATCGGCGATTTCTGCCTCATCGGCGCTGCCGCCCTGGTGGGGGCCGGCAAAATTATTCCGGATTATTCACTGGTGTTCGGCGCCCCCGGTAAGATCAAGGGCCGTCCGTCCGAAGAACAGCTCTGGTGGGCAAAAAGCGCGTATGAAGAGTACAAACCCCTGATAGAGGCGTGCAAAAAAGCGCAGCAAGCTTCAGGTTTGTGATCTTTTTTTATTGAATGGATCCGCTGTAAAAAAACCAGCCCAATCCGATCATGTACAAACATATACCAAGGACACTGTGTTCAATACTGGTGATAAGCAGAGACTTTGTTTTCACGTAGCGGCAGCCCAGAATCATGCCGGCAAAGACAGACAATACCGGGGCAATCACATTGGCGTACCACAGGTGGAACAGGCCAAAGCTCACCCCGTTCAGAACAACCAGAGAGACAGGCCCTGAAAAGATCGCACCGTAGCGGTGAAAGAAAAATCCCTTGAAAATGATTTCCTGGGGCAAAGCGCCCAGCAGCGGGTACATCAGCACAAAGGTCAGCACTGCATTCGGCCGGTCAATTGGAAAAACAAAGAACCGGTCTTCATACATCAGATAGGTGAATATCCCCAAACATATGCTGATCCCCACGCATGTGAGAAGGACCTGTCTCATCCGGGATGACATATTTTGCATGTTCCACAGAACGGAACGGTCAAATGTCTTGTCGGAAAACAGGTATATCAGGCAGCCGGTGGCAGCACACAGCAAAACAGGCATTAATTTAAACGCCAGGAGGTGACGAAACCAGAACAATGCGATGGGCACCATAAAAAAAAGCATCACACATTCGATTCTGAGCCACACCCTTTTCCAATCAACATGTTGAAAGAATTTTATCTGGCTGGTAAACGCAGCCGGTTTAATAGATTCACCCATTCTTTTTCCCTGTCAGTAATTCCAAAAAATCAAATGTATATTAACATTATTTTAACAAAAAAATAATAAAAAGTTAATAATGGGATTTTTTCAGGGGCGAATGGCCGATTGTATGGTGAGATGATCTGGTGGCCCCAATTGGAATAAGAAAGAAACCGCCAATGTTCTGCCGCATATGTCCGATACAGTTTTTTTAATTGTTTTTCAGGTCAGCCAGCTGTTTCATCAGG
>JAZBPL010000040.1:0-2235 GCA_036351635.1 Desulfotignum sp. | reverse complement strand
TCCCGGCGCACAAACAGGAACAGCAGATCACGGTAGCGCCAGATTTCCTTTAGGCGCAGGTCGATGAGTTTGTCCCGGGGTACGATGGAATGGGCAAAGTTGTGTTGGTGATCACTCATCAGAGTCTGAGTTGCCCTTTCGTAGTTATTGTGGGGCCTGGATCATTCGTTGTGGTTAAATATCGGGTAACCGGCGCGGTGGCATAGGTCATCTTTTTTGGCCTGTTCCAGGTCGTGCCGGGTCATCTCTTTGACCAGTTCCTCGAACGTGATTTTCGGGGTCCAGCCCAGGTTCTGGCGGGCTTTGGTTGCATCTCCCAGCAGGGTGTCAACTTCGGCGGGCCTGAAATACCGGGGGTCTATGGCTACGATGGTTTTGCCGGTGGCTGGCTCCTTTGCTTATTCCCGAAAGTCTTTCTGATGCTCGACAAACCAGGCATAGGTGTCGGTCAGGCCCTGTTCCAGGGGGATGGAAGGGGCCCAGCCCAGGGAGTTCAGGAGCGAGACATCCAGCAGTTTTCGGGGCATGCCGTCGGGTTTGGAGGCATCAAAGGTCAGGCGGCCGGTGAACCCGGTCACCTTTGCGACGGTTTCTGCCAGCTCCCGGATGGTGCAGTCAATACCTGTGCCCACGTTGATGTGAGACATCATGGGCCGGGTGCGGGCCTTGTATGTGGCTGCATCCAGGTCCATGACATGGACGGTGGCGGCGGCCATGTCATCCACGTGCAGAAATTCCCGCATGGGGGTGCCCGATCCCCAGATCACCACTTCCGGGGCCTTTTGCCGGACCGCTTCGTGGAAGCGCCGCAGCAGGGCCGGGATGACGTGGCTGTTTTCCGGGTGAAAGTTGTCCCCGGGACCGTAGAGGTTGGTGGGCATGACACTGCGATAGTCCCGGCCGTACTGGCGGTTGTAGCTCTCGCACAGCTTGATGCCGGCGATCTTGGCCACGGCATAGGGCTCGTTGGTGGGCTCCAGGTAGCCCATCATGAGGGTTTCTTCCTTCATGGGCTGGGGGACTTCCCTGGGATAGATGCAGCTGCTGCCCAGAAACAGGAGTTTCTGCACGCCGCTCTGGTGAGCCGCATGGATTGCATTGGCCTGAACCACCAGGTTTTCATAGATGAATTCCGCCGGATAGGTGTTGTTGGCATGGATGCCCCCGACTTTGGCGGCCGCCAGGTACACCTGGTCCGGGTTTTCAGACTGCATGAACGCCATGACCGCGTGCGGGTCCAGAAGGTCCAGTTCCCGGCGGGTCCGGGTGATGATATGGGTTTGTCCCAAAGCGTTGAGACGTCTGACAATGGCGCTTCCTACCATACCTCGGTGACCGGCTACAAAAATTTTCATGGGGTTTCCTTATTCAACCGGGGGTGGGGATTGTAATCTATGAAGAGATAACAAAATCTGGTGAATGTACGATGCCAAGCAGCCCATCAATACTGATGTCTTCATCAATCAAAGGCCAATGTATACCATACCCGGAAGGAGATATTTCAAATGTAGTTCTTTCAATTTCAGATGCGTGAAGCAATGCTTGAGAGATTGTTTTCAGATCAAATGCTTGTTCCTGGCCGTCAATATCAAGAATCAGGTGATTTCCTGTAAATCGTACATTTTTGATATTATGGTATAGTTTCATATCAATACTTCCTCAACTGAAATTCATTCCATGCATTCTCAATATATTCAAAATGCTGATAAATAATTTTTCGAATCTCGCGCCTGGATTTACTGTTCATATTATAAGCATACGCCTCAAAAATTTCAAACCTTTCCGTATCCAGCCAATATTTACAATCCATCCCTGCTTTTGTGCAGTGAATATGCATGGGTTCCTGCGATTCATTGGCATAAAAAAACAACCGCCATCCCAGAATTTGTAGTATTGTAGGCATTTGTTGAATATTTGGTTTTGGGTATTTGGTTTTACCGGGGTGGTGTCAGACCTTTGTTCACCAGGGTCAGGGGCCGGTAAACCGGGTCCTGGTGCCACCGCTCCCACACGGAAGGGTCCACTGTGACGTTGATGGCCGGGTTTGAACAGTTTGGCGAACCACTGGTAGGTTCCGCCTAAAAATTCGGCAAACGAGTCTCTGGGGCCTGTGGTCAGGGCCTGGCAGGCGTGGCGGACAATGCCGGACAGCTGGGTGTCGTGCCAGGCGTATCTGCCTTTTTCCGAGATCTGGGTGCCGGGGATGCCCAGGGCCCCCACCGTGTCCCAGACCCC
>JAZBPL010000039.1:0-7638 GCA_036351635.1 Desulfotignum sp. | reverse complement strand
TATTTTTTGTGTTGGGATGGATATTGATCAGCGACAGCTGGTTGTCCAGTATGGCGGAACGGAAACTGCCGTTGGAATCAGGTCCCACCACCCGGAAGGTCATGGGAAAACTGGACAAGGCAGCCCGGAAAAGTCCGCCTTTTTCTGCTTTGGGTGATGCAAACACAGGATCCGTATTGTTTGTCAGCCAGTGGATGTTCTCCGGCAGCACTTCATATGTACGCTCCGCCGGAAAAGGTGTATGAGCAGCGCCTTCATCAGATGTGGGAACATTTTCTCCCGCGCCAGATTTTGTATCCTGTGAATCCCCGCATCCAGGGCTGGTGAACACTATCAACAGAAACAGCATCAGGATGCGTAAAATATTATGACCCAGCATGGGTTTTCCAATGGTCCATAGCCAATAAACCTTGTTCATCTGTTTTTGCTTGCATATTATATATTGATAGCAGATGTGACATAAATCCAAATCATATCAGATTCCAATCCCTTGTTTCAATCATTCTTTTTGATATCTCACACATGAGCTTTGTCTTGACACATGGGGCCTTGCCGTCCTATTTTATGAAAACATATTTTGGGTGCACCTGGCCCGCAAAACCAAGGAACCGGACGTTTTATGGATATCGCCTCATTCATCGGTATAGTTTCAGGTTTTTCTCTGATCATTTCAGCCATTTTTCTCGGGGGAGAGCTGCACAATTTTGTGAACATCCCGGGTCTTATGATCGTTTTCGGCGGCACCATTGCCACCACCCTCATCACCTTCCAGTTCAGGGATGTGGTTGCCGCATTCAAAGCAGCCTATTTCGTGTTCTCCAAAGACAAGGAAGACCCCAATGATGCCGTGGCCACCATGATTCAACTCAGCCATATCAGCCGCCGCCAGGGATTGATGCATCTGGGCAAAATCAAGACCAGCTCCGCATTTTTGAAAAAAGCCTGCGGCCTGCTGGCGGACGGATCGTCTGAAGATATTATACGGGCGGCATTGACAACGGAAATCCAGTCTCTGCAGATGCGCCATTTCATCGTCCAGGATGTGTTCCGCAAAATGGGCATATATGCCCCGGCCTTCGGGATGCTGGGGACCCTTATCGGCCTGGTCCAGATGCTCAGCCAGCTTCAGGACCCTGCCAATATCGGACCTGCCATGGCAACCGCCCTGTTGACCACTTTTTACGGATCTTTGCTGTCCACCCTGTTTTTTTTGCCCATTGCCGGCAAGCTCCGGTCCAGAACCGTCATTGAAATCATCAACCTGGAAATCATGCGGGAAGGTGCCATTTCCATTATCAACAACAACAACCCGGTGATCATTTATGAAAAACTGTCCAGCTTCATATCCACAAGACTGCGCAAACCCATGGAAAAAATAAACAAAAAAACATGAGAGACACCCAGTACCATAACTACTTCATCACCTATGATGATGATGCCACCTGGCTGGTCACCTATGCAGACATGATGACCCTGCTGCTGGTGTTTTTTATTCTGCTTTACACCCTTTCCGCCTTTGAAAAGCAAAAAGTGGAAGCTGTCATGGAAACCGTAAAAAATGAGATCCAGCAGGAAAAAGCCCCGGAAGATATCATGGCATTGCTGGCATTTTCACAGTTACCGGACAAAAAAATCAGCATCGAGGATGTCACAGGGCTCACCCTGCGCAAAAAATCCTTTTTCAAGGATATGAACCGCCTTGCCAGAAATTCCGAACAGGCCGGGCAACTGGAAACCTTTGCCCTTGGCGGAAAAATTATCTTCAGGGTATCGGGAGAGGTGTTGTTTGCATCCGGATCAGCCGCACTCAAACCCGGGGCACTGCCCCTTTTTGACAGCATGGTCGCTGTTTTTGAGGACTATCCGGACTTTACCATCAACATCAAGGGGCATACAGACAATGTGCCCATTGCCACACCGGCATTTCCCTCCAACTGGGAACTGTCCGCCATACGGGCCACCACTGTCCTCAAATACCTGGTGTCCAGGGGGATCGCCCCCCAGCGGCTGACAGCCACCGGGTACGGGGAAATCATGCCCCTGCTGCCCAACACCACGGATGCCAACAGGGCGGCAAACAGGAGGGTTGAATTTGTTCTGGAAAAAAGCGAAACCGGAATCTGAGCCGCTGCCTGATCCAGACATCCTGGACACCCGGGGCCGTGAAAACCAGCGGGAGGCCTTCCGGTATGTGTTTGAAGAAAAGGAACGTATCACTGTCCGGTTTCTGGGGGAAACGGTTTGGGTCCTGGATATCAGCGCAGGCGGCATCTCCTTTATCAACAAAGGGTTCTCCCGATATGATGCTGATCACATCCATCTGGATCTGGATATTCCCAATTACCGGGGCAGCACAGAGTTTTCCGCCCTTGTGCGCATCCTTTTCATCAGCCGGGACCATATCTGCCACTGCATATTTGAAAACTGCACCATAGAGCAGTATGAGATGCTGCACAAATATGTGCTGGAACTGCAGAAAAAAAAATTGAGAAACCGCCCCCATGATCCTGCACATTGATATGGACGCATTTTTTGCTTCTGTTGAACAGCGGGACAATCCGGAACTGAGAAACAAGCCTGTGGTGATATGCAGCGATACACAGCGGGCAGTGGTGTCCACGGCAAGTTATGAAGCCAGGCAGTTCGGCATCCATTCTGCCATGCCCCTGTTCCAGGCCAGGCAGCGCTGCAGACACCTGGTGGTGGTCCCGGTGGACATGGAAAAATACGCCCGGGTTTCCCGGCAGATCATGGCTGTGATATCACAATTTTCCCCATTGGTGGAACCGGTATCCATTGATGAGGCATATGCAGACGTTACCGGGTGCAGGACCCTGTTCGGCCCGCCTGAGGCCATTGCCATGCAGATCAAGCAAACAATTTTGACAGACCTGTCTTTGACCTGTTCCATTGGTATTGCACCGGTGAAATTCCTGGCCAAAATCGCATCCGACATGCACAAGCCCGACGGACTGACCCATATTTCCAAAGAGCAGATGCCGGCCGTGCTCAAGGAGCTGCCCATGGAAAAAATTCCCGGGGTGGGCACCCAGGCCATGAAACAGATGGGTGTTTTAAACATCCGCACCCTGGGGGATGTCCAGCGGTTTGATGCACAATTTTTGTCCAGAAAACTGGGGAAATTCGGTGCACGGCTGTTTCAGCTTTCCCAGGGCATTGATGCATCCAGGGTACAGCCCAGTGCCCTGCGCAAATCCATCTCCTGTGAAACCACCCTGGCAGCGGATATTTCTGACTTCCATGAAGCCAAAGAAATCCTGCTGGCCCATTCCAGGCGGGTGGGAAGGGATCTGAGAAAAAAAAACCTGGTCTGCTGCAGCGTGTCCATAAAAATCACGTTTTCCGATTTCACCCGCATCACCAGATCCCGGAAAATTGATGAACCCATCTGCTCTGGTGAGGCAATTTTTCACCTGGCATTGTCCCTGTTTGAACAGGTGCCTTTGAAAAAGAGGATCCGGCTGCTCGGGGTGGGTGTCTCCCATCTGCAATCCGCAGATGCACCGGTCCAGATGGCGCTGATCCCGCCGGCCGGACACAGGCGCAAAGAACAATGGGAAACTGTGGACCGGGCTGTGGACAGGATCTTTGAAAAATTCGGCCGGGACATGGTGGCACCGGCTGTGTTAAAACCATTAACCGCAAAACCCTTGGCTAAAGGAGGGAAAATGACACAATCCATGAAAGTCTTGATTTCCGGAAAGGTCCAGGGGGTGTTCTTCCGCATGGAGACCCGCAAAGCCGCACAGAAAACCGGGGTCACCGGGTATGTCAGAAACCGGGCTGACGGATCTGTGGAAGCAGTGTTCCAGGGAACGCCCGACCAGGTGGCACAGATGGAAAAATGGTGTCACACAGGCGCCCCTGCCTCCCGGGTGGACCGGGTTGTCACTGAAGACATGCCTTCTGCGCCTGATTTCAGCACCTTTGAAATACGGTATTGACGGTGCCCGGCTTTGGGGACCTGCGTGCCGCCTCCGGCCATGCCCTGTATCCGGCCTGAGATCCTGAGGGGCTCTGACAGTCCTGATACAGGGCACGGCCGGAGGCTCCAGCGTTGTTGCTGAGGGTAAAAGGCCCTGTCCTCTGTGCCCGGCCCGTCAGATGGTAATCCTGAAACGGGCACAGGTTACCGGCAGGGGCGGCATGCTTTTTCGGCACGCTGTGAATTGTCACATGCTGTTATCCTGGGGACAGGCGTGATGGACCTGCTTTTTCAGGCAGGTTTTTAAAGCGGCGGCGTGGATGTCTGCGGCCACGTGCACAGGACTCTTGCCGTAGAGGGGATCCCATCCGGCCGGGTTGGCGGAACAGAAAAACTGGACCTCCAGGCCGAACCGGGTCATGGCCTCTTTCAGGGGCAGGCCTGCCGTTTTTTTTGCTGCCAGCCAGGTGGCCCCGCAGGGCGCACCCCGCAATACGTGAATCTTGGCAATGCGGTCATCGGCAATATCCACCGCTATTTTCGGGGCGCCGAATATTTTTCCGTAATCCCCGAGGGCTTTGTGGTCTGCCAGTGTGCAGCAGGTGGGCGGGCATATGGCATTGCCGCATTGGATTTTTTTGCCTGAAGCCACCAGGGGGATCCCCAGTTTTTCGCACAGCAGGCTCAAATCTTCAGACAGGTCATGGTGTTTGAGATAATCCAGAACCAGGTCCGCATGAATTACCTTTGGCAGGTATGCGGACGTATCATCCAAAACTGCAGGCAGGTCCGGTGCAATGTCATAAATCTGTATACGGAACTGCTGGTCCCCGAACTGGTTGATACCCGCAATCTTTGTATTTCCGGATCCGTTCTGTTGAAAAACTGCAATGGTCTGCATGACTTAAAACCCCAAATCTTCATTAACCAGAATAATCTTGATCCGCTTTTTGATAAATGATTTTTCTATGATTGTCCAGTAGTTGCAGATCCGGTCCGGACTGGCACATTCCTGACAGATACCGGTTTTGGCGCACGGGGTTTTCTTGTCCAGATTCATGGTGTTCACGGGGGCGGCATAATTTTTAATCCGGAACATGGCATCTTCCATATCCTGGCACAGCTTGTTTCTGCCGATGATGAGCAGTACATGCACAGGTCCCCACATCATGGCCCCCACCCGGTTACCGATCATATCCAGGTTCACCAGCTGGCCCGCTTCGGTCAGGGCATTGGTGCCGGTGATGAACAGATCCACCAGCAGGGACCGGCGACGGGTTTCCATCATCTCTTCAAAGGAAAGGCTTTTGTCAAAAGTATTGATAATCTCAAAATTTTTGTCTTCCATGAGGGTATGGAAAAGCCCGGTGGCCACAAAGGACATGGATCCGCCCCAGGAAACCGTTTTCACATCCAGGGCAGGTATGATCTGGTCTAGGGCAAGGTCTTTGGCACCTGCAGCGGAATCTGCAATGTACACCTCAAAATTATTTTTTTCCAGATTATCCTTGACTGCCTGAAGCTTGAGATTCCAGTAGTTGTCAATGGGATGTTTCATGGGTAACCGCTCCTTTTGTTTGCTTTTATATTCAGGTTGCATAACGATCCTAATTGTTTTTGCATCTTTGTGAACTATACCCTGGCAAACCATTGCCTGGCAATGATTTTTTGTTTTCTGCTGCAAAAGGATTTCCAGGCAGAAAGACCCGGCATGCAATTTTTTTTTACCAGAACCCCATTTTTTTTATTGACTTAACCGGATATTCTTAATATGTGATGGAAAAGTAAAATAAATCAAATTCAGCAAATAATGCCGATTTTGAATTTCCTTCTGGACGTTGCCGCCTTCTCGCCCGGCTGTTGAAAATACGTGTTGCTGGCCTTCAGCAATTGCAGGATATACAGACACTACGCCGTAAGTACAAAATAGTTACTATATCGCTACAACTAGACAAAACCAGATAAACAATGGCTTATCCAATGAAAAAGGAGGTGATAGCATTCTCTGTATTTATTAAAATTATTTATTATTTCAAATAATTACACCATAAAACAAGGAGATGCCGCATGAGCAGAAAAGAAGTTGTCGAAACCACGGAAGCCCAGATCGCTGTCCACTGGAAAGAAGAGGATTACTATTATCCTTCCCCCAAATTCATCGGCCAGGCCAATCTGACCGATCCAGAAATTTTTGACCGGTTCAGTCTGGACAATTTCCCGGATTATTATACGGATTTTGCTGAAATGCTCACCTGGTACAAATACTGGGACGAGGTCCTGGATACCAGTGATGCGCCCTGTTTCAAATGGTTTAAAGGCGGTCTGATCAATGCAAGCTACAACTGCATTGACCGCCACCTGAAAGACAACAAGAACAAAACCGCCATCCATTTTGTTCCGGAACTCGAAGAAGAGCGCATCGACCATATCACCTACCAGGAACTGTATGTCCGGGTCAATGAATTCGCCTCACTCCTCCGGGATTTTGCAGGCCTCAAGCGCGGGGACCGGGTCACCATTCACATGCCCATGTCCGCTGAGCTGCCCATCACCATGCTGGCCTGTGCCAGGCTCGGGGTGATCCATTCCGTGGTGTTCGGCGGGTTCTCCGCATCCGCCTGTGCCGACCGGATCGTGGATTCCAATTCCCGGGTGCTCATCACCATGGATGCCTATTACCGGGCCGGCAAACTGCTCAACCACAAACAGCATGCAGACGAGGCCGTCAAAATTTCCGAAAAACAGGGCCAGGTGGTGGACAAGGTGCTGGTGTGGCAGCGGTATCCAGGAAAATATTCCTCTTCCACCCCCATGGAAGACGGCCGCGATGTGTTTGTGAATGACGAGCTCAAAAACCACTATGGCAAACGCATTGAACCGGAAAAAATGCTGTCCGAAGATCCGCTATTTCTCATGTACACCAGCGGCACCACCGGTAAACCCAAGGGCTGTCAGCATGGCACCGGCGGATACCTGGCATATGTCACGGCCATGTCCAAATATATCCAGGATATCCATCCGGAAGATGTGTACTGGTGCATGGCGGACATCGGGTGGATCACGGGCCATTCCTTTATCGTATACGGGCCCCTTGCCCTGTGCGCATCCAGTGTCATCTACGAAGGGGTTCCCACCTATCCGGATGCCGGCAGGTCCTGGCGCATCGCCCAGGAACTCGATGTCAACATCTTCCACACCGCCCCCACCGCCATCCGGGCCCTGCGCAAACTCGGCCCGGAAGAACCTGCCAAATACACCTACCACTTCAAGCACATGACCACGGTTGGCGAGCCCATCGAGCCGGAAGTGTGGAAATGGTATGAAAGTGCAGTGGGCAAAGGAGAGGCCATTATCGTTGATACCTGGTGGCAGACGGAAACCGGCGGGTTTTTATGTTCCACTGTACCGGGTCTCAAACCCATGAAACCGGGCAGCGCCGGTCCCGGGGTTCCGGGCATTCATCCCTTTATTTTAGATGATGAAGGCAAAGAGATTACACAAACCGGCATTGCCGGCAATATCTGCATCCGCAATCCCTGGCCCGGCCAGTTCCAGACCATCTGGGGGGACCGGCAGCGGTTTGTTGACACCTATTTTGCCCCGGTGTGCAGAAATCCGGAGAGCAAGGACTGGAAAGATTGGCCCTATCTGGCCGGTGATGCCGCCATGATGGCCGAAGACGGCTATTTCAG
>JAZBPL010000038.1:0-25725 GCA_036351635.1 Desulfotignum sp. | reverse complement strand
TATACCAGGCCTACCTGGGCACCTGCCTGGGGGTGGCTTTGTATGACAGAAAAACCCATACCGGCGGCATGATCCATATCCTGCTGCCGGAACCGCCCATGACCGGGTTTCCGGAATATCCGGAAAAATATGCTGCCACAGGGCTTCCGATGCTGATCCAGGAACTCATGCGCCTGGGCAGTTCCCCCAAAGACATCACCGCCACTATTGCCGGCGGCGCCCTTGTGGGGCCTGTGAGTTCCCAGGACATGGGCCTGGATATCGGCGGAAGGTCCACGGAACTGGTCACCAACATTCTTGAAGACGCCGGCATTGCGATCCGGACATCAGAAACCGGGGGGTTTTTTTCCTGTACCCTGGAACTGGACATGGCCACCGGAGACACCGTCATCAGCCCGCCCTGGGAAGAAAGACAGGAACCTGCGGGAGAGGTTGTCCGGCCGGGAATGGAAGACATTGTGCACACCATTGAAAACCTCCAGCCCATCCCCCAGACCGCCCTGAAAATTCTGCGCATGTTCCAGGACGGACGGGCGGACATCATGGACATTGCCCAGGAACTGTCCAAAGACCAGGTTCTGGGTGCCCAGACCCTGAAACTGTGCAATTCCGCATTGTTTGCCGGCACTGCCCGCATCGACACCCTCAGGGATGCGGTCCTGCTTCTGGGAGAAAACATGCTCATCAAGTCCATTATCACGGCTGCTGTGAACAAATACTACAACCAGATCGGCACCAGCGGATATTCGCTGTGCAAGGGGGGGCTGTTCTTCCATGCCGTGGGTGTGGCTGCCACAGCAGAAAAACTGGCGGACAAAACCGGCGCCATATCCGGCAAACAGGCATATACCGCAGGGCTGCTGCATGATATCGGCAAGGTGGTGCTGGACCAGTATGTATCAGATGCCATGCCCCTTTTTTTCAGGGACCTGGTGCAGGAAAAGAAAAACTTTCTCCAGTCTGAAAAAAGCCTGCTGGGGATCACCCACTGCCATACCGGTGCCCTTCTGGCCAGGCAGTGGAAATTTTCCGATGCCCTGGCCCAGGTCATCGCCTATCACCATGAACCGGAAAAAGCCAATGACCACACAGACCTGGTCTGCATTGTCTATCTGGCAGACCTGCTCATGGAACGGTTCAATACCGGCCTGGATTTGGAAAAAATGCAGACCCGCAGTGTGGAAGCAGTTATGAAGCGCCTGGGACTCAAGCCTTCCGACATCCTGGAACTGGTGGACACCATTCCCATGCATGCCATAAAGAACCAGGAAATTTTAACCAGGTAGGCCCATGACCACAAATGACAAACACCAGCTGCTCAGATCGCTTCCCGGTGTTGACCATATTCTGGAAAAAACCCGGCAGGATGACAGATTTGCATCAGTTCCCAGGTCGGTTGTGAAAAAATCCATACAGACGGTCCTGGACCGGCTCCGCCAGGAAATTCTTTCAGACAGACAACCCCCTGCCGACCAGACCGCCATTCTGTCGGAAACAGCTGCCCTGTGCCGTCAGAAACTTTCTCCCAGGCTGGTTTCCCTGGTGAACGCCACCGGGGTGGTGCTCCACACCAACCTGGGGCGTGCCCTGCTGTGCGACGATGCCCTGGAAAATATCCGGGCCATTGCTGCCGGCTATTCCAATCTGGAGCTGGATGTTGCCACGGGAAAACGGGGGCTGCGCTATTCAGCTGTAGAGGATCTGATCTGTGAACTCACCGGTGCCCGGGCAGCCATTGCAGTAAACAACAATGCCGGGGCGGTGCTGCTGGCCCTGAACACCCTGGCCAAAGATACCGAGGTGGTGGTATCCCGGGGAGAACTGGTGGAAATCGGCGGTTCCTTCCGGGTGCCGGATGTGATGGCCAAAAGCGGGTGCCGCCTCAAAGAGGTGGGCACCACCAACCGGACCCACCTCAAGGATTACAGCAATGCCGTCAGCACAGGCACCGGACTCTTCCTCAAGGTGCATGCCTCCAACTACAAGATCGAGGGATTCACTGCCAGCGTGGGCCTGGAAGCACTGGTTGCCCTGGGGAAAACCCATAATATCCCGGTGATGGAAGACCTGGGATCCGGCACCCTTGTGGATTTTTCCACCTATGGCCTGCCCGTGGAGCCGCTGGTATCAGATTCGGTTGCCTCTGGTGCTGATGTGGTGACCTTCAGCGGGGACAAACTGCTGGGAGGCCCACAGGCCGGTATTATTGTGGGGAAAAAACCGGCCATTGACCGGATCAAGGCCAATCCGCTGACCCGGGCTTTGCGCATTGACAAGCTTACCCTGGCAGCCCTGGAAGCCACTTTGAAACTGTACCGGGATGAAAAACAGGCTGTCAAAAAAATCCCCACCCTGCGGATGCTGACCATGTCCTTTGAAGAAACCTGCCTTCGGGCAGCCGCTTTGGAACAATCCATCCGGGATGCCTGCGGCCCCCTTGGCGGCATTGCATCTGCAGACCTGGAATCCCGGCCCGGCGGCGGCTCGTTTCCGGCCCTGCGGCTGCCCACCAGATGTGTTACCCTGAAACCGGACAACATGTCCGTGGCTGCCCTGGAGCGCCGGATGCGCCTGTCCTGCCCCGCCATCATTGCCAGAATAGAAAATGACAGGTATGTGATGGACCCCAGGACCCTTCAGCCGGGACAGGAAACCATTATTTCATCAACCCTTAAAACCGTATTGGCTGCAGCATGACACCCAGATTTACATCAAAGGAATTTACTTTTTTAAAGCCGGATTCAGATGACCACCCCATCCAGGAACCTGACACCTTTTTTTCTGATCTGGTGCACACAAAAACCGTGTCTTTTTCGGCATTTGAAGAACGTCTCGCATCAGCCCGGATACCGGAACCCGGCTTTGTGTGTGCTGCCATCCAGGTGGACTGCTCCGCATCTGAAGAAACCCTGGAAAAGGCCAGAGATATTTTTGAAGCCTGCTTTCATTCCGTGCTGGACAAAAAAAGAGGGATCTGGGAAAGCCTGGGTCCCACGGCATTTGTCCTGGTTTTCTGGGATTATGACAACCGAAAAAAAGCCATGGACCTGCTGGAGTCCCTGAAAAAGAAGATTTCCCAGGCCCTTGCCGCAGAATTGACGGTGGGTGTGGCATGGTTTCCGTTCCATGATTTTCTTTGTTCCCAGGTGTTTGCCAATGCCCTCAAAGCCATTGACCATGCCGCATTTTTCGGTCCCGGCCATATGAAGCATTTTGACGGCATATCCCTGAATATCAGCGGAGACCGGCTCTACCATCTGGGGCAGTATGGTGCAGCCATCCGGGAATATGAAAAAGGACTGTTGCTGGAGCCCGGAAACATCAACCTCATGAACAGCCTGGGGGTATGTTTCGGTGTAACCGGAGATCTGGAAAAAGCACGACAGTCCTTCACAGATGCCCTGGAGATCAACCCCAGAGAAATCATGGTCATTTACAACCTGGGCCTGGTGCACCAGATCCTGGAGAACACGGACAAGGCTGTTTTTTTTCTGCAGAAAGCCCACGGCATTGACGAAACCGTGTTTGAAGTGGAGCTGCTTCTGGGACATCTGCTGTTCAAGGCCGGAAAACATGACCAGGCCCTGCCCCACCTGGAAACCGCATCCCGGTTGAACCCGGAATCCGGCCTGGCCTTCAGGACACTTGGAGAGATCTTTCTTGACCGCAAAGAGCTGGATAAAGCAGGGGCTGCCTTTAATGCTGCTGTCAAGCTCAAACCTGCGGACGGCATTGCCCTGTCCGGATATGCCCTGTCCATGGCCCTAAGAAAGCGAAACCTGAAAATAGCTTTGACCTTTGCCAAAAAAAGCGTGGCACTGGAACCGGAAAACACCATTTTCAAAGAACGCCTGGAACAGGTACGGCAATTGACAAAACCATCCCAGAGCCATGACAGAACCAGAAAATATGCATAAACGCGGAAAATATGCCGGGCCTGTACCCGGCACCCGCTTTTTTCCGCCTGCAATTTATCTTTGGCCCTTCCCTTGAAAAACAGCCCAAAACCCCTTATATTGTGTTTTTTACACGACCATTTTCCATGAGGTGTACCATGCCGATTTATGAATATACGTGCAATGCCTGCAAAAAAGAATTTGAAACCCTTGTTCTGAGCAGCGACATACCATCCTGCCCCGGCTGTGACAGCAAGGATCTATCACGGATGCTGTCCAAATGCGGATTTATATCCAAATCCACAGGGCCTGGCGGCGAAAGCCAGGTCACCACATCCGCCGCATCTTCTGCCTGCGGCAGCTGTACTGCCGGCAGCTGTTCCTCCTGCGGTGTGGGGTAAACCATGACAGATGAGATACGCATCGGCACCCGGGGCAGCCAGCTGGCCCTGTGGCAGGCAGAACATGTAAAACACCTTATCACATCCGCATTCCCGGAAAAACATGTGACCATTGCCGTCATCAAGACCACCGGAGACCGGATCACAGACCGGCCGCTGGCCATGGTGGGCGGCAAGGGGTTGTTTGTCAAGGAGATCGAAACCGCCCTGATCAACAGGGAGATCAACCTGGCGGTCCACAGCATGAAAGACATGCCCGGGGATCTGCCCGCAGGACTGACCATCGGGGCCGTGCCCTGCCGGGAAAACCCCTTTGATGTCCTGATTTCCAGACAGGGGCTGGCCCTGGATGATTACCCTTCAGGTGCACGAATCGGCACATCCAGTCTGCGGCGGGCCTCCCAGCTCAAACACCTGCGGCCGGACCTGGAAATACTTTCCATACGGGGCAACCTGGATACAAGGATGCGCAAACTGGCATCCGGAGAGTACGATGCCATTGTCCTGGCAGCAGCCGGCATGCTGCGCCTGGACCAGGCAGACAAGATCACCCAGTACCTGGATGATACCGTCATGGTACCGGCTGTGGGGCAGGGGGCATTGTGCATCGAAACCCGGGAAGGTGACCGGCAGATGGCCGGTATATTGGAGAACCTGGACCATTCTGCATCCCGTACCTGTGTACAGGGAGAACGTGCTTTTTTAAAACAGATCGAAGGCTCCTGCCACATTCCGGTGGCCTGTTTCGGCAGGATCCAGTCAAATCAGGTGCATCTCACAGCAGTGGTGGCATCTGAAGACGGGCAGGACCTGGTAAGAAAAGAGGTGGTTTCCCCCATGGACCTGGTGGAAGACCACGGCAGAAAACTGGCAGTGCATCTCCTTGAAAACGGCGGAAAACAGATATTGGAGACGATTAACACCCATGACAGATAAACCAGGCAAGGTATATTTAATCGGGGCAGGCCCCGGGGACCCCGGTCTTTTAACCCTTAAGGCCAAAACCTGCATAGAGCAGGCAGACGTGGTGGTGTATGATTACCTGGCCGCCCCGTCTCTTCTGGAGTTTGCGAAAAAGGATGCCCAGCTGATTTATGTGGGCAAAAAAGGCGGCGACCACACCCTGACCCAGGAAAAAATCAACCAGCTTCTTGTGGACAAGGCCGCCCAGGGACTGCAGGTGGCCCGGCTCAAAGGGGGAGATCCCTTTGTGTTCGGCAGGGGTGCGGAGGAAGCACAGCAGCTTTTGTCCGCCGGTGCAGCCTATGAAGTGATTCCGGGGGTCACATCCGCCATTTCCGCCCCGGCCTATGCAGGGATTCCCGTAACCCACCGGGACCATACCGCATTTGTCTCCTTTATCACCGGCCATGAAGACCCCACCAAAAAAGACTCCCGCATGCAGTGGGACATATTTGCCCGGTCCGATGCCACCCTGGTATTTCTCATGGGGGTAAAGAACCTGGAAAACATCGTGACCAACCTGGTATCCCACGGCAAACCGGCAGAAACGCCAGTGGCCCTGGTGCGCTGGGGCACCACCCCTTTGCAGCAGACCGTCACCGGCACCCTGGACACCATTGTGGAAAAGGTGCGCCAGGCACAATTGAAATCTCCTGCCGTGATTGTGGTGGGCAGCGTGGTCTCATTGCGCAAAGAACTGGCCTGGTTTGACAAAAAGCCCTTGTTCGGTAAAAAAATTGTCATCACCCGGGCCCGGGCCCAGGCCTCCGGTCTCAAGGCACAGCTTACCCTTCTGGGTGCCCACTGCATTGAAATCCCCACCATACGTATCCAGCCGCCCTTCGACAACACCCAGGTTATAGATGCCATCACCCGCATCCAGGAATATGACTGGCTGGTTTTCACCTCTGTCAACGGCGTAAAATTTTTCTTTGACACCCTGTTTGACATGGGAAAGGATGTCAGAATCCTGGGACACCTGAAATTTGCCTGCATCGGACCGGTCACAAAGGAGCGGCTGGGGGATTTTGGTATTATCAGTGATATCCTGCCGGAAACATTCCGGGCGGAATCGGTTGTAACCGCCTTTTCCCACACCGATATCCAGGGGAAAAAAGTGCTTTTGCCCCGGGCAAAAAAAGCCCGGACCATCCTGCCCGAAGAACTGACAAAAATGGGGGCAATGGTGGATGAAGTCACTGCGTATGAAACCGTTCTGGACAGTGACAACAAAGACACCCTCACCACCCTGCTGGAAGAAAAACAGATCGATGCCGTCACTTTTACCAGCTCCTCCACTGTGACCAATTTCATCTCCCTGCTGGATCCGGATCAGGCAATGCCATTATTGAAAAATGTGACCATTGCCAGCATCGGCCCCATCACCTCTGATACAGCCAGGTCTTTGGGGCTGGAACCGGCCATTGAAGCAGATCCCTATACCATTGCCGGCCTGGTGGACAGCCTGGTGGCCCATTTTTCTTCGGCAGGCCGGCCATGATAGCAGGCACCCGTTCCATAAACTATTTGCGGATATCAGTGACAGACCGGTGCAATTTCAGATGCCGGTATTGTATGCCCGCATCCCCTTTTGCCGTCATTCCCCACCACGAAATCGCCAGGTATGAAGAAATTTTAAAAATCACCCGCCTGGCATGTGAAATGGGCATCACCAAAGTACGGGTTACCGGCGGGGAGCCGTTTGTCAGAAAAGACATTCTTTCTTTTCTGGAACAGCTGTGCCGCATGGATGCCCTGTCCGATATTTCCATCACCACCAATGGGGCACTGTTGACCCGTGACAAGATACAGCATCTTCTTACCATGGGCATCAAACGCCTCAATTTCAGCCTGGATACCCTGGACCCTGAAAAATTTGCCTTCATTACAGGCAGGGACCGGTTTGACCGGGTATGGGATGCCATCATGACCGCCCATGACCTGGGTGTGACACCCGTAAAAATAAACACCGTGGTGCTCCGGGGCATCAATGACAATGAGATTGCAGCCATTGCAGCACTTACCCGCAGGTTTCCCTTCCATATCCGGTTCATCGAATACATGCCCATGGGGGATTCCCACATGGAAAAACAGCAGCAGGTGCTGACATCAGAGATCAGACAGATTTTGGAAACTGCGCTGGGTCCGCTCTTCCCCATGCCCCATGAAGCCAGTGACGGACCGGCCAAAAAATTTGAATTTAAAGATGCCCCTGGCGTGGTGGGATTTATCACCCCAATCTCCTCGCATTTCTGCAGTGAATGCAACCGCCTGCGGCTCACGTCCAGGGGGTTTTTACGGCCCTGCCTGCTCAATGATTATGAAAAGGACATTTTAACCCCGCTGCGGAACGGGGCCACTGATGACCGGCTCAAAGAGATCATACATGGGGCTCTCCAGCACAAACCTTTGTCTCATACCCTGGGAAAAAACAGACCCAGGGATATCCCTGTCAGCCATATGACATCCATTGGTGGATAATTCTGTCAAACGTTGGAGACCTGTAATGGAAATTTCCCCCCACCTGATGGCGCTGCTGAAAGAAAACGAAGAAATTGCTGAAAAATTCAATGAGATTGAAATCAGTATTTTAAATATTCTCAATTTTCAGGATTTTTTGGAAAAACTGCTCTTTGAGATAGGTGATAAATTCTCTCTTCCCTATATATGGATCTGCATCATTACAGAAAGTCCCATTGCAGGCCAGCTGAAAAACCTGGAGAATTCAGCCTTGCTCAAAACCGCTACTGCCTTTGTGTCCAGACAGCAGTTTGTGGCGGTGACAAAGAACCGTTTCACCCCCCTGCTGGCCAACACAGACCTTGACCGGTATACAGCCCTGGTACCGAAATCGGTGGACTGGGATATCGGCTCCATTGCCATTGCCCCCATCACCCTGGACGGGGATATCGTCGGCAGCATCAACCAGGCAGATCCGGACAAAAACCGGTTTGCTCCGGATATTGACGCCTCTTTGCTGGAGCGCCTGGCTGTAAAGGTGTCTTTGTGCCTCTCCAATGTCACCGCCCATGAACGGCTGCGGTATATGGCATATCACGATCCCTTGACCGGGCTTTTGAACCGGCGGGTCATGGAACGTATCCTGGAACGGGAATTTCTGCGGGCCATCCGGTATAAGATACACTTGACCCTGCTGTTCCTGGATCTGGATGACTTTAAAACCATCAATGACACCCATGGTCACGATATGGGAGATAAAGCGTTGTGCCATGTTGCCGGATGCCTGACCCGGCTCAAAAGAGATTCCGATGTGGTTGCCCGGTTTGCCGGTGATGAATTTGTGGTTATTCTGCCCTCCACCAGCCGGTCCCAGGCGGAGCATTATATGGACCGGGTGAAAAACATGCTGGCTGCAGCCCCTGTTTCAGGCAAAGGCAGCCGTGTTTTTCTGCATGTGAGCCATGGTGTATGCGGCATCCAGGATCCTGACATAGATTCGGCAAAAACCATGCTCACAGCTGCAGACAAATCATTATACCGGGCAAAAATGAAAAAAAATCAGCTGAAAAACACGTTTCTGAATAACAATCATGGCCCCAGAGACCATAACAAATGAAGAAAGAATAAGCAGTCAGGTTTTGGGCTTGAAACTTAACACTTTCATATATAAAACAGATGAAGTATCTTGAAGATCCGTAATTGAAAGGATATTACAGCCTGATAATGATACTGCAGACTTTAAAATTCAGAAACAAACTGCTGGTTTCCTTTCTGCTCATATTCATCCCCCTTATCATTGCCGGCGGCACCCTGTCCTATTACCAGGTCAAGCAGATTCTGGAAACCAGCATTGAAAAAGAGCTGCGCCACACCACCGAGTCCCTGTTCACCCTGGTGGAAACCACTGCCGCCATATCCATCCGCAACCGCCTTGCTGCCATTGCTGAAAAAAACTTTGATCTGACTGAATGGTATTACAGCAAGCACCGGTCCGGCCTGCTCTCCAGGCAGGAGGCCATAGACATTCTTGAAGAGATATTTTTAAACCAGTCCATCGGCATCAGCGGATACATCTATTGCATCAACAGCAGCGGCGATGTCGTCATCCACCCGGATCACCGGGTTAAGGGCCAAAATGTTTCTGATTTTGCCTTTATTCAGCAGCAGCTGGCGATCAAAGACGGATATCTGGAATATGACTGGAAAAACCCCGGAGAGCCCAAAGCGCGTCCCAAAGCCCTCTACATGACCTATTACAAGCCCCTTGACTGGATCATTTCCGTGTCTGCCTACCGCAACGAGTTCAGCCACCTGGTGGATATCAATGATTTCAAAAAACCGGTGCAGTCTTTTAAATCAGGGGAATCCGGGTATGCTTATATCCTTGATAAAAACGGAAAAGCCCTCATCCATCCCGCTTTTGCAGGAATCAATCTGGCCAGGGACCTGGACCAGTCCGCAGATTTTTTTGAAGAAATGCTGACACAGGATGCAGGAAAAATCACATATTTCTGGAAAAATCCAGGGGATGCGGCACCCCGGGAAAAACAGGTGATTTTCAAACATCTGCCCCGGTTCAACTGGATCATCGGATCCACCAGCTATATGGAAGAGGTCTATGCGCCGCTGCACACCTTTAACAAGCTGCTGGGAATCACGGTACTGCTGGTGGTGGGTGCGGGTATCTTCCTGATATTTTTTGTGAGCCGGTCCATCACCCGGCCCCTGGATCTGTTGATGAAAAAACTCAAAGCCGGAACAAAAGGCGATTTTTCTGTACGCATGGACCATGAAGCTTCTGACGAGATCGGACAGCTGGCCGGCCATTTCAACTCCTTTATGAATCAGCTGGAAAGTTACCACACCCAGGTGGTACAGCAGATTCAGGAAAACAAGGAAGCCCAGGCCGCACTGATGGAAAACGAACTGAAGCTCAGGGGATTGTTTGACCAGTCCTTCCAGTACACCGGCATCTTGGCCCCGTCCGGTATTCTGGAAAAGGTCAACCAGAGTGCCCTGAAAATGGGAGGTTTCACCCCATCGGATGTGCTGTTCAAACCCGTCTGGGAAACGCCATGGTGGCCACCCAGTGCTGCCAGACAACTGAAGCTGCAATTCTGGCAGGCAATGGAAGGCAGACTTGTCCGGTTTGAAACCACCAACCTGTCCCATGACCATGGCATCAGGAATGTGGATATATCCATCAAACCGGTGAAAAATGAGGTGGGAAATATTGAATTTCTGATTCTGGAAGGGCGGGATATTACCGATCTCAAGCATGCGGAATCCGACAGGCGCAAACTTGCCGTTCAGCTGGAAAAAGCCCAGAAGATGGAAGCCATAGGCACTTTGGCAGGCGGCATTGCCCATGATTTCAACAATATTCTTTCCAGCATCTTCGGATATACCCAGCTGGCCCAGATGAACATTGCGTCTCCTGAAAAAAGCAGAAACCACCTGGACCAGGTATTGAAGGGTGCCCAGCGGGCCGCGGCACTTGTCCAGCAGATCCTGACCTTCAGCCGCCAAACCGAATACCAGAAAAAACCTTTGAAAATCCATCTCATCATCAAAGAATCCCTCAAGCTTCTGCGCTCCTCAATCCCCACCACCATAGAGATCCAGACCGATATCCGGTCCCGGGCCATGATTCTGGCCGATCCCACCCAGATGCACCAGGTCATGATGAATCTGTGCACCAATGCCTACCATGCCATGATGGCAGATGGCGGAATACTGACCGTTGTTCTGGAAAAACAGTGCATGGACAGCCAGCAGATCCCTTTGGAAAGCGCTGCAATACCTGGTGAATTCATGAAACTTATGGTAAAGGATACCGGTTGCGGCATGGATGAAAGAACACTGGCCAAGGCCTTTGATCCCTATTTTACAACCAAAGAAATCGGCAGGGGGACAGGCTTTGGCCTGGCCCTGGTCCAGGCCATTGTGGAGGAACACCAGGGTTTTGTCACAGCTGAAAGCCAGCCGGGAAAAGGATCTGCCTTTTCTGTGTTTATCCCCATCGTTGAATCAGATCCCGGGTTTCACATACCTGAAAAGCCTGTTCACATGACCGGAGGAAACGAAACCATCATGGTGGTGGATGATGAACAAGACATCCGGCGCTTGACCCGGGAACTGCTTGAAAACCTGGGATATACGGTAAAAACATGTGAAGACGGCCTGAAGGCATTGGCAGTTTTTCAAAAAGCCCCACTGGACGTGGACCTGGTCATCACCGACATGACCATGCCCCATATGGCGGGAGATGAACTGGCAGCCCGGCTGATCCGAATCCGAAAAGAGATCCCTGTTATCCTGTGTACCGGTTACAGCGAACAGATTTCAGAAAAGCAGGCCCTGGATATCGGTATTGTCCGGTACATGGCAAAGCCGATCCAGAACCAGGATCTTGTGCGCATGGTACGGGAAGTACTGGACATGAAAAACCAGGCCCCGTGAGCGCAAAGCAGGTGTACAAACGCAGCAGCCCCCCTGATAAAAACCAGGGGGGCTGCAGAAATATTTTCTTGCGGCCTGCCGGGCTTACTGCACGGCAGGATCGCTGATTAATCTAAAATCAGCTCAATCTGAACCATGGGGGCCACATCCCCTTTTCTTGGTCCCAGCTTGGTAATTCTGGTATAACCACCCTGGCGTGAAGCAAATTTTTCCGACATTTCGTCAAAAAGTGTATGGACAACATCTTTTTCCTGAATCACTGACAAAGCCTGCCGTCTGGCATGCAGATCACCTCTCTTGGCCAGCGTGACCATATTGTCGGCAATTTTTCTTAAGCCCTTGGCTTTTGCTTCAGTTGTTTTGATGCTGCTGTGCTTGAACAGGGAAGTCACCATGTTTCTAAACATTGCCTTTCGATGGCTGGAGGTTCTGTTCAGTTTTAATACGGATTTTCTGTGTTTCATGGCGATCTATTCTCCTTCCTGATTATTCTCTTCTTCCGGCGGTTCAAATCCCTCAAGATCCATCCCCAGGGAAAGGTCCATGGAAGCCAGGACTTCTTTAATTTCATTCAAGGATTTTCTGCCAAAATTCTTGGTTTTGAGCATTTCACTGTCTGTTTTCTGAACCAGCTGGTAGATGGTATGAATTCTGGCATTCTTGAGACAATTGGAACTGCGTACAGACAGTTCCAGTTCATCAACGGACCGGTAGATGTTTTCATTAAATTTTCCGTCCGCGTCTTCACCGTTGTCTTCGTCGTAATCCGGCTCTTTTTCTTCATCAAAATTGATAAAAGGGTTCATCTGTTCTTTGAGAATCTTGGCAGCATAGGCAACGGCATTTTCCGGGAGAACACTGCCGTCGGTCCAGACTTCCAGGGTGAGCTTGTCATAGTCGGTTTTCTGACCGATCCGGGATGTTCCCACCACATACTTGACGCGTTTTATCGGGGAAAAAACAGAATCTATGGGGATGGTGCCGATGGGGGCATCTTCATCCTTATTGGCAGATGCAAGGGAATAGCCTTTACCGGTTCTTACCACCATGGTCATATGCAACACCCCGTTTTTGGAAAGGGTGGCAATATGCTGCTCCGGATTCAAAATCTCCACTCTGCCGTCAGGACTGACAAGATCAGCGCCGGTGACTTTGGTTTCCCCTTTTGCCCTGAGGGTTAAAATTCTGTCTTCCA
Source organism: Desulfotignum sp. (assembly GCA_036351635.1). Classification (GTDB taxonomy): domain Bacteria; phylum Desulfobacterota; class Desulfobacteria; order Desulfobacterales; family Desulfobacteraceae; genus Desulfotignum. Next base: position 12,847 of record JAZBPL010000038.1, on the reverse strand, counting down.
CATCATGGACACTGAGTTTGAGCTCTTTCAGGTTCAGAATAATTTCGGAAACATCCTCCCGGACATCGGAAATAACACTATATTCATGAAGGGCATCATCAAATTTTACAGATACAATGGCAGCACCGTAAATGGATGACAGAATAATCCGCCGCAAAGAGTTACCAATGGTGATACCATATCCCCTTTCAAGGGGTTCGCACACAAATTTTCCATATGTTGATGTTGTGGTAACGTCAAGCTTTTCCGGCTTGATCATCTCTCGCCAGTTAACATATGCAATTTTTTCAGATGACATTTAAATCTCCTGAATATCTATTGGGACTTACCATACCATACGGCAGGTCCTATTTGGAATAAAGCTCAACGATCAACTGTTCCTGGATGGGCAATGTAATATCCTCCCTGACAGGAATGCTTACCACTTTACCGGTAAATTTTTCCTTGTCGATTTCAAGCCACTGGGGTATGCCTCTTCTGACAATGGCTTCCAGCGAATCTGAGATGGCCTGAATCTTGCTGCTTTTTTCACGCAGGGCAATGACATCCCCTTTTTTCACCTGATAGGACGGAATATTGACCTTTTTGCCATTTACCGTAAAGTGCTGGTGCCGGACAAAATGCCTGCCCTGATTCCGGGAATTGACAAACCCCATCCGGAAGACCGTATTGTCCAGGCGCGTTTCCAGAAGGCTCAACAGGTTGGTACCGGTAATACCCCTTTGTCTGTCTGCCCGTTTAAAGCTGATCCTGAACTGTTTTTCAGAGATACCGTAGATGCGGCGCACCTTTTGTTTTTCCCTCAGCTGCATGCCGTAGTCAGAAACCTTGGTTCTTTTCTGGCCATGTTCCCCCGGGGGATACCCTCTTCTGTCAAAACTGCATTTGTCTGAAAAACACCGGTCGCCTTTCAGAAAAAGTTTCATATTTTCCCGTCTGCATTGTCTGCAGACTGAACCTGTATAACGTGACAACGTTTTCCTCCTTTATCAATCCAAGATAAACTTATACTCTTCTGCGTTTCGGGGGGCGGCATCCATTGTGGGGAACCGGGGTGACATCCTTGATCATGGAAATATTGAATCCCAGGGCATGCAAAGCCCGCAATGCAGATTCCCTGCCCGGCCCGGGACCTTTCACAAACACGCCCACATTTTTCATGCCATGTTCCATGGCCTTGGCGCCTGCGTCTTCTGCCACCAGCTTGGCAGCGAAAGGGGTGCTTTTTCTGGACCCTTTGAATCCCTGCATACCGGCACTGGACCAGGATATGGTATTTCCATTTTCATCGGCTATGGTCACAATGGTGTTATTGAAAGTAGATTGGATATGCACAATGCCGGTGGATATATTTTTCTTTACCCGTTTTTTGGTAACGGTCTTTTTTGACTTCTTTGCCATAATTTCTAAGCCTTTATTAGATTATCCTATTTTTTCTTTTTAACAGCCGCTCTTTTAGGGCCTTTGCGGGTCCTGGCATTGGTGGAGGTCCGCTGTCCATGGCAGGGCAGGCCCTTTCTATGGCGCAGCCCCCGGTAGCAGCCCAGGTCCATCAACCGTTTAATGTTCATGGAAACATCTGACCGGAGTTCACCTTCAACCTTGTACTCAGCATCAATGGTTTTCCTGATGTTGTTTACCTGGTCTTCGGTCAAGTCCGTTGCCTTTGTCATAGGATCAATCCCGGTCTTGTCAAGAATCTGTCTGGATCTGCTGGGTCCGATACCATAAATATAGGTCAAAGCGATCCATGCGTGCTTGTCTCTTGGTAAGTCTACTCCTGCAATACGTGCCAAATTTATTCCCCCCTATCCCTGGCGCTGTTTATGGCGTTTGTTAATACAGATAACTCTTATGACACCGCGTCTTTTTATTACCTTGCAGTCTCTGCAGATTTTTTTAACAGATGCTCTTACTTTCATCCATATACTCCTAACCTGTTTTCATATATTGAGTTTATTTATAGCGATACGTAATTCTGCCACGGCTCAAATCATAGGGTGATATCTCAACCGTAACCCTGTCTCCAGGCAAAATTTTGATAAAATGCATCCGCATTTTTCCGGAAATATGGGCCAAAAGGACATGCTTGTTTTCCAATTCAACTTTGAACATGGCATTTGGCAGTGTTTCAAGTACTTTCCCGTCCACCTTGATGGGTTCTTCTTTTGCCATAATCGGTAATTCATCTCCTTTTGATATAAAGGGGTTAACTTTAAGATCTTCCCTTAATCCGCTTTGCCCCGGATCTGCCCAGAAAGCCGTCATAATTTCCTGTGATCAAATGCGATTCGATCTGGGAAATGGTATCAATGGACACCCCCACAACAATCAGCAGTGCCGTACCGCCGAAAAAGAACGGCACATTGAATTTGTCCATGAGCATGGTGGGAAGTACACACACGGCAGACACATAAATGGCACCGCCCAGGGTTATTCTTGTCAACACCTTGTCAATATATTCTGATGTCCGCTTGCCAGGTCTTATGCCCGGAATATATCCCCCGTTCTTTTTCATATTATCTGCCACATCATCCGGATTGAACTGCACCGCTGTATAAAAGAAGCAGAAAAAGATGATAAAGCCCACATACAAAAGGTAATACCAGATGGTGCCGGGGCTGAACATGGCAGCAACCGTCTGCATGGCAGGAACATTGGCAAATTGTGCAATGGTGGTGGGAAACATGATGATGGATGATGCAAAAATGGGCGGTATCACCCCGGCTGTATTGATTTTCAGGGGCAAATGGGATGTCTGGCCCCCATACATTTTACGTCCCACCACCCGTTTGGCATAATGCACCGGAATCCGTCTCTGGGCCTGCTCCATAAAAATGATAAAGGCCACCACCGCCACCATGATAACCAGCAGGATAATAATGGAAAAAATTCCCATTTCACCGGTGGTCATAAGCCGCAGTGTATTGCCGATGGCAGAAGGCATGGCAGCCACGATCCCGGCAAAAATGATCAAAGAGATGCCGTTGCCGATGCCCCTTTCCGTGATCTGTTCCCCCAGCCACATGATAAAAGCCGTACCTGCCGTCAGGGTTATGATGGTGATCAATCTGAAACCCCACCCGGGATCCACGACAATGGGAACCCCGGCAGGTGATGTCATGGATTCGAGCCCTACACTGATGCCGAAGCCCTGAATAATACTCAGTACCACCGTTCCATACCGGGTATACTGGGTCATTTTCTTGCGGCCGGACTCCCCTTCCTTTTTCAACTGGGCCAGATGGGGTACCACCACGGTCATCAGCTGGATAATAATGGATGCGCTGATGTATGGCATGATCCCCAGGGCAAAAATGGAAAGCCGTTCCAGCGCCCCGCCTGAGAACATATTGAACATGGAAAACAGGGTCCCCGAAGCTGCCGCAAAAAAAGAAGCCAGCGCGGCTGCATCAATCCCGGGCGTGGGAACATGTATACCGATACGGTACACAAACAGCAACGCAAGGGTGATGAATATCTTGCGTTTGAGTTCAGGCAGTTTGAATAGATTCTGGTATCTGTTCTCGATCATCTATACTGTCCTTGGTTTTTTTTTCATTATTGTTCCACACTGCCGCCGGCTGCTTCTATTTTCTCTCTGGCAGTTTTGGAAACCAGCAGGTTTTTAACAGCAAATTTTTTGCTCACTTCACCTGTACCAAGAATTTTGATGCCGTCGACCCTTCCTTTTACCAGTTTTGCCTGATACAGGGTATCCATATCAATGGTGGTCCCATCATCAAACCGGTCCAGGTCCTGGACATTCAAAACCGCATTATTGGTTTTAAAAATATTGGTAAACCCGCGTTTGGGCAACCGTCTGTAGATGGGCATCTGCCCGCCTTCAAATCCAGGACGGACGTTTCCACCGGCCCGGGCTTTCAGCCCCTTGTGGCCCCTGGTGGCGGTTTTCCCCATACCGGATCCAGGACCCCGGCCCACCCTTTTTCTGTTTTTTCTGCTGCCTGAAGCCGGCGCCAGTTCATGAAGCTGCATGTTACACCTCCTCTACTTTCAACAGATGGGACACTTTTCTGATCTGTCCCAGAATAACGGGATCATTTTTGTGCTCCACGGTATGGTGCATCCGTTTGATGCCCAGAGAACGGATGATCCGTCCGTGTTTTGCCGGACGTCCGTTGGTACTTCTTATCTGTGTTATTTTCAGTCTGTCAGCCATTGGTAACCCCTTTTGTGTATCTCCAGGTGGGAATGTTATATGTCATCAGTTTGCAGGCCCCGTCTTCTGGCAACCTCTTCTTTTGTGCAAAGAGACTGCAGACCGGCCATGGTTGCCCTGACGATATTCTGGGTGTTATGGGTGCCGATGCATTTGGTCAGAATGTCTGTCACACCGGCCACCTCAAGGACGGCACGTATCCCGCCGCCGGCAATCAGCCCGGTACCCGGGGAAGCCGGTTTCAGGAGCACACGGCCGGCGCCTGCCTTTCCCACGACTTCAAAGGGAACCGTACCGTTGAGCAGAGAGATCTTGACCATGTTCCGCTTGGCTTTTTCCATGCCTTTACGGATGGCCTCCGGCACCTCAGTGGCTTTTCCCAGACCGTATCCCACACTGCCTTCTCCATCACCCACCACAACAAGGGCGCTGAAGCTGAAATTTCTACCGCCTTTGACAACTTTTGCAACGCGGTTGATTTTAACGACTTTATCGATTAATCCATTGTCTTCCATTTGCTGTCTAGCCAAGGGTTTCCCTCCTTAATTAGAATTCCAGACCGGCTTTGCGCGCCCCGTCTGATAGTGCTTTGATGCGCCCGTGATACAAGAATCCGTTCCGGTCCAGCACCACTTTTGTAATGCCTTTGTCCAGGGCTCTTTTGGCCACGAGGGTCCCTACCGCCGTTGCAATTTCCTGTTTTTTGCCTGCAACAGGATTCTGTTTATAATCTTTGTCCAGAGTGGAGGCGGACACAAGGGTTTCGCCTTTGGTATCATCAATTATCTGGGCATAAATGTGGCTCGCACTTCTGAACACACTTAATCTGGGGCGGTCTGTGATGCCGTATATGCGTTTTCTGATTCTTTTTTTTCGCTTAAGCCTTGCCATAAGCCGTGAAGATGTATTTCCCATAATTCCTATTCCCAGGTTTTAGTTTTTACCAGCAGTCTTTCCTGCTTTTCTTATGATTCTTTCATCAGCATACATGATACCTTTTCCCTTGTAAGGCTCGGGAGGTCTGATGTCTCTGATATTGGCAGCGGTCTGGCCAAGCATTTCCTTATCAATGCCGGACAGAATGATCTTGATATTATTTTCCACCGTTGCACTGATCCCGTCGGGAAGGGCAAAATCCACCGGATTGGAATACCCCACGTTCAAAGTGAGTGTATTTCCCTTGGATTCTGCACGGTATCCGATGCCGGCCAGTACCAGCTGCTTTTCATAACCTGTACTGACACCGGTGACCATATTTGAAATCAGGGACCGGAACAATCCCTGGAGGGCCACCTTTTTCTTATCATCACGGTCGGTTTTCACTTCCAAAACCGAATCATTCATTTCAATTGTAACTGCCGGGTGCACCTGACGCGCAAGATTGCCTTTGGGCCCTTTCACCTGGATGGTATCTCCATTAAGGGTCACCTGAACCTTATCTGGAAGCTGAACCGGCTTTTTTCCTATTCTTGACATATTTTATAACTCCTGTCCTACCATACGTTACAAAGGATTTCACCGCCGACATTCGCTTCTTTTGCCTGTTTGTCCGTCATCACCCCTTTGGAGGTGGAAACAATGGAAATACCCAGGCCGTTTAAAACCGGCTTCATCTGTTGTGATTTGCTGTAAACCCTGCAGGATGGTTTACTGACGCGTTTTATACCAAAAATAGTGGGCCGTCCGTCTTTTACATATTTCAGATAGACACGGATCAGTCCCTGGGTTTCATTTTCCAGAAACTTGTAATCTTTGATATATCCTTGTTCTTTAAGCACCCGCACCATTTCCTGTTTGATCTTTGATCCGGGGATATCCACTTTGGCAAACCCTGCTTTACCACCATTTCTGATAATGGTAAGCATGTCTGCAACGGGATCACTAATTGCCATTTGAAATCTCCTTAAAATTCCGCTGATATGTCATCGCAGGGCGATGTGAGAATTGTTTTTTGGTTACCAGCTTGACTTGGTAACACCGGGAAGCTTGCCTTGGGAAGCAAGGGTCCTGAAACAAATCCTGCAGATACCGGCTTTTCTGATAAATCCTCTTGGTCTACCGCATAATGGGCATCTGTTGTATCCACGTACAGAAAATTTTGGTTTCCTGTTTGCCTTTGCGATTAAAGCTTTCTTGGCCAAGCTTTCCTCCTTAAAATGCTTAATTTTTAAAAGGCATTCCCAGGTATTTCAGGAATTTTTTGCCTTCCTCATCTGTTTTTGCCGTGGTGACGACCGTGACATTCAGGCCCTTGATGCTGTCGGTCTTGTCATATTCAATTTCAGGAAAGATAATGTGCTCGGTGATGCCAAGGCTGTAATTGCCCCGGCCGTCAAACGCTTTTCCAGACACTCCCCTGAAGTCCCTGACACGGGGCAGAGCGATGTTGACAAGCCTGTCAAAAAAATCATACATTTTTTCCCGGCGCAGTGTTACCTTGCACCCGATGGGGAGGTCGGCCCGCAGCTTGAAATTTGCAATGGGTTTTTTGGCTCTTGTCACAACGGGTTTCTGGCCGGCGATCAATGCCAGTTCCTGTGCGGCGGATTCAATTATTTTTGGATTCCTGACCGCCTCACCCAGTCCCATGTTCAACACAATTTTTTCTAACTTCGGCACCTGAAATACGTTCGTGTAAGCAAAATCTTCCTTGAGTTTTGGAACGATTTCAGTATGGTACTTTTCTTTTAGCGTGGTCATTTGTTCTCTCCGGCTTTGGTCTTAAGCGTCGATCTGCTCATTGCACTTCTTGCAGATGCGGACCCGTTTTCCGTTTTCAAGCTGTTTTGTGCCAATCCGCGTCGGTTTTACACAGGAGTTGCACATGAGCATGAGATTGGATACATGGATGGGCATGTTTTTATCCACAATTCCTCCCTGGGGATTAGCCTGTGTGGGCCGCTGATGCACTTTCACAACATTGATATTTTCCACAACGACGCGGTTGGTTTTTTTAACTACCTTCAATACTTTGCCGATTTTGTTTTTGTCCTTACCGGTGAGTACCTTAACCTTGTCATCTTTTTTGATTCTGATCTTCATATTTTCCATTGCTTTTTCTCCAATCACCCGAATCATTACAATACGTCAGGAGCCAGAGAAACAATTTTCATGAATCGCTTTGCCCTCAACTCCCTTGCCACCGGACCAAAGATACGGGTTCCCACCGGTTCATTGTTTTTAGTCAGCACCACAGCAGAGTTGTCATCAAACCGGATGGCTGACCCATCAGGCCGGGAAATCTCTTTTTTGGTTCTGACGATAACGGCAGGTACTATATCCCCTTTTTTTACCTTGGCATTGGGGATGGCTTCCTTGACAGATACCATGATGATATCCCCGATACTGGCATATCTTCTTCTGGAGCCACCCAGCACCTTGATGCAATACAATTCCTTTGCGCCGGAGTTGTCTGCAACCGTCAGTCTCGTTTCAGTCTGAATCATTTTTCAACTCCTTCAATTAAACGGCTTTTTTGACGATCTCCGTCACCCTGAATCGCTTGAGTTTGCTTAAAGGACGGGTTTCGATAATTTTTACCGCATCCCCTATCCTGCATTCATTTTTCTCATCATGGGCATGGTATTTTTTGTACTGTTTGATAAACTTCTTATACATTTTATGCTGTATAAACCGTTCAACCTGGACAACCACGGACTTGTCCATCTTGTCCGATACAATCAGTCCCATAAGCTCTTTTTTTTTGGTTCTCTGCGTATTTTCCATATCATTCACTTTCAACCCATTTTCACATTCATTTGTTTGGATATTGTATGCAGCCTGGCGATGTCTTTTCTGACTTCTGAAAGTTTTGCCGTATTTTCCAGCTGTCCCACATCATTCTGAAAGCGCAGGTTGAAAAGTTCCTTTTTGAGTTCAGTGAGTTTGCCCTGCATCTGGTCAGCACCCATTTCTTTTATTTCACTGGTCTTTAACATGATTACGTCCTCTCCACAAAACGGGTTTTTACGGAAAGTTTTCGTGCAGCAAGACGGAGCGCCTCTTTGGCTGTTTCCCTGGGGATACCTTCCATTTCATACAGGATCTTTCCGGGTTTTACCCGTGCCACCCAGGCATCTGTTGCACCCTTACCCTTACCCATGCGGACCTCTGCCGGCTTTTTGGTAACCGGCTTGTCAGGGAAAAACCGGATCCAGCTTTTGCCGGACCGTTTTGCATGTCTGGTCAAAGCAACCCTGGCTGCCTCTATCTGCCGTGCGTTCACATATCCACATTCAACAGCCTGGAGCCCGTAATCACCAAAACTCAAGGTATTCCCCCGGGAAGGTGTTCCCTTGGTTCTGCCCCGAAACTGTTTACGGAATTTTACATTTTTTGGACTGAGCATTTGCTTGTTCTCCTAAATTGCCTCTAATTTGTCGCCAAAGCCTGTTCACCAGGGCTCACCACCTCACCTTTAAAGATAAAGGTCTTGATACCGATGGTGCCATACGTGGTTTTGGCTTCTATGAAACCGTAATCCACATCAGCCCGGAGTGTGTGCAAAGGGATCCGTCCTTCTTTGTACCATTCTGTTCGGGCCATTTCAGCACCACCCAGACGGCCGGAGCAGATAATTTTGATGCCCTTGGCACCAAACCGCATGGCAGAGGTAACACTTCTCTTCATGGCCCGTCTGAAGGCAATCCGTCTTTCAAGCTGCTGGGCAATGTTTTCGGCCACCAGCTGCGCATCGATTTCAGGTCTTCTGACCTCTTTGATATCGATGAGCACATCCGGTTTCAGGATCTTTTCAAGCTCTTTTTTGAGCAGGGCTATTTCAGATCCTTTTTTGCCGATAATGATACCGGGTCTGGCAGCAAAAACCCGCAGCCGTATCTGTTTGGAAAAACGTTCGATTTCAATTTTTGAGATACCGGCATGATACAGTTTCTTTTTGAGGAATTTGCGGACTTTAAAGTCCTCTTCAACATATTCCGCATACTCTTTGTCTGCATACCATCTGGAATCCCAGGTCCTGATGATGCCTAATCTTAATCCGATAGGATGTACTTTCTGGCCCAAGCTAAGTTCCTCCTCTTAGTCGGTTTGATCGACTATTACAGTTAAATGACTGGTGCGTTTCAAAATTCTGCTGGCTCTTCCCCTGGCTCTCGGGCGAAAGCGCTTCAAAGAGGGCCCGTGATCTACAATAATATTTTTAACAATCAGTTTATCCACGTCCAGTTCGTTGTTATGCGCTGCGTTGGCTACGGCAGACTGAAGTGTTTTATAAATGATACCAGCAGCCTTCAACGGCATAAATTTTAACAGCGAAAGCGCTTGTTCAGCATTCTTTCCTTTAACTTCGCTGATGGGCAACCGCAGCTTAAACGGTGAAATTCTTGCGTATTTAGTACTAGCTTTTACTTCCATGTCACACCTAATCCTTTAATCAAGCGGAGCCTTGCATTACCGTCTGGCTTTTTTGTCTCCGGCATGACCCCAAAATGTTCTCGTGGGTGAAAATTCACCAAGCTTGTGGCCAACCATATTTTCTGAAACAAATACTGGGATGAATTTTTTACCATTGTGTACGGCAAATGTAATTCCGACCATTTCCGGCAGAATGGTTGACCGTCTTGACCAGGTCTTAATGACTTTATTGCTGTTGGATTTTCTTGCGTCCAAAACTTTTTTTAAAAGCGCGGGTGCAATATATGGTCCTTTTTTCAATGATCGTGGCATAATTTTTCACCTATTATTTTCTCTTAGCTCTTCTTTTAACAATATATTGATCCGTTCTTGCATTGTTCCTGGTCCGTTTCCCCTTGCTGGGCAGGCCCCAGGGGCTGCAGGGCTGGCGTCCGCCGGATGACCGGCCTTCACCACCGCCCATGGGATGGTCCACCGGGTTCATGGCAACGCCGCGCACTGACGGCCTTCTGCCCAGCCAGCGTGAACGGCCGGCTTTTCCCAGACTGACATCCCCGTGTTTTTCATTGCCCACCCTGCCCACAGTGGCTTTGCATTTCACATGGATCATCCTGACCTCACCAGAGGGCAGCAGGACCTGGGCATAACTGCCCTCTTTTGCCATGAGACGGGCATAGGCGCCGGCACTGCGCACGATCTGTCCGCCTTTTTCCTGTTTCAATTCGATATTGTGTATCCGGGTACCGGTGGGAATATTTTCCAACGGCATGCAGTTGCCGGGCTTAATATCTGCATCCGGTCCGGTTTCAAGAATATCGCCCACCTTTACATCAAGGGGGGCAAGAATATACCGTTTTTCACCGTCTGCATATACCAGCAGGGCAATTCTGGCACTTCTGTTGGGGTCATACTCAATGGCAGACACCTTGGCCGGAATGCCGTCTTTATCCCGTTTGAAATCGATCATGCGGTATTGTTTTTTGGCCCCGCCGCCCCTGTGCCTGGTTGTGATTCTTCCGTGAGTGTTCCGTCCGGCTTTTTTGCTGAGTTTCTTTGTAAGCCGCCTTTCCGGTTTTGATTTGGTAATCTCTTCAAAAGAAAGGTATTCCTGGGAACGTCTTCCGGGAGATGTCGGTTTTGTCTTTATAATTGTTGACATATATATACCTCTTTAAACACCCTCAAAAAAATCGATTCTTTGTCCTGGCATCAGCGTAATAATTGCTTTTTTCCAGTCTTTCCGCTTGCCGATGATTCTGCCGCGCTGTTTGACTTTGCCTTTTACCTGAACGGTTCTGACCTGTTTTACTTTGGCATTAAAGCTTTTTTCAACAGCGTCCTTGATCTCCAACCGGTTTGCCCGTTTGTCCACACGCAGGGTTACCTGGTTGTTCAATTCTTTTTGCAGGGTAGTTTTTTCCGTAACAACAGGTCCTCTGATGATATCATAGTGTTTCATCTTAGCCTAACCTCCCTTTGATGTTCTGAATGCTGGATTCAACCAGCAGAAGGTTTTTATATTTTAAAATATCATATACGTTCAGACCTGCAGTTTTGATCACCTTGACATCAGGGATGTTTCGGGATGACAATTCAAGATTGGTGTCCTGCGCATCAGAAACAATGAGCAGATCATCAAGGTGCAGGGTCCCGAGAACAGAGGCCAGTACCTTTGTTTTGATCGCATCGAGTTTGAGGTCATCAATCACAAAAAGGGTTCTGCCTTCCCATTTACTGCTCAAGGCCATTTTCAATGCGAGTTTCCGCACTTTTTTGGGGACCTTGTAGGCATAGGATCTTGGAGATGGCCCGAAGATTATCCCGCCGCCTTTTCTCAAGGGCGACTTGATGCTTCCGGCCCGTGCATTACCGGTTCCTTTCTGCCTGAAAAGTTTTCTTGTGCTTCCTTTCACCATACCCCGTGTTTTAGACGCAGCTGTCCCTTCCCGCCTGGAGGCGAGCTGGGATCTGACCACGTCATGCAGAACACTTGTCTTTACCGGAATGCTGAATATTTCATCAGGAAGCTGGGTTTCAGACACCTTCTCACCTGCACTGTTTAATACATCTACAGCAGCCATATTCTTCCTCTTAAATTTTGATCAGCTATGCATCACTGCGATACTTTTGCAATACCCATAGCCGCACTTGTCAAACCGCCCTGTTATAAAATACCAGGCAGCTGATTAAAAATTGTACTACTTGTCAGTTTTATGTATTTCGAGAATCCCTGTTTTGGGGCCGGGAACTGCGCCTCTCAACAACAGCAGATTGTCTTTGTGCTTTATGTCCACAATGGTCAGATTCTTGACGGTTTCCCTGTCTACACCCATGTGTCCGGGCATGCGCTTGCCTTTGATGACTTTGGCAGGCCATGCACTGTTACCAATGGAACCGGGTTTTCTGTGGTTTCTGTTTCCATGGGTTTCCGGTCCCCGGCTGAAACCGTGCCGTTTAATGGTACCCTGGAAGCCGCGTCCTTTGGAGGTTCCGGAAACTGTCACCTTCTCACCGATGGCAAACATGTCCAGGTTTACGGTTGCTCCCGGCTCAACCCCATCAACGGTGTGGGTGCGGAATTCTTTTAAAACCCTGAATCCTTTGTCACACGCTTTTTTCAAATGACCTGCAACGGGCCTGCTCAACCGTTCCACCGGTTTTTCATCAAAGCCGAGCTGGACCGCTGTGTATCCGTCTTTTTCAATGGTTTTCACCTGTGTTACCACACAGGGGCCAACCTGCACCACGGTAACAGGAACGAGTCTCCCATCCGGAGAAAAAGCACTGGTCATCCCGATTTTTTTTCCAATCATTCCGTTCATTTTTGGTTCCTGTTATCAAACTATAATTTAATTTCCACATCAACACCTGGTGAAAGATCCAGCTTCATCAAGGCATCGACTGTCTGCTGCGTCGGCTCTAAAATGTCCATCATTCTTTTGTGGGTCCTGATCTCAAACTGCTCCCGTGACTTCTTGTTCACATGGGGGGAGCGCAGAACCGTAAATTTGTTGATACGGGTTGGCAAGGGTACCGGTCCCACGATTCTGGCACCGGTTTTCCTTGCCGTATCAACGATATCCATTGAAGACTGGTCAAGCAGCTTGTGGTCGTAAGCCTTGAGCCGAATCCGTATTTTTGTTTTCAACATGATAGCGTTCTTTCTTAAGCTTATTCTATAATTTCAGCAATAACGCCGGCACCCACTGTCCGCCCGCCTTCACGCACTGCGAACCGCAGCTCTTTTTCCATGGCAATGGGGGAGATAAGTTCGACATTGATGGTGGC
>JAZBPL010000037.1:0-10636 GCA_036351635.1 Desulfotignum sp. | reverse complement strand
GTCCACATCCATTCCAGGGCCTGGTTTTTCCGGCGCTGGTCAAAATCACCTGATGCCCGGCAGATTTTTCTGTGGGCCAGCACCGTTTCCCATACCGGCACCGTGCCCTTTTCCTCAACAGAAGAGCAGGTCATCACCGGGGTCTGCCAGGCAGCAGCTGCAGGCAGGATCAGGTGCATGGCATTTTCCAGGTCTTTTTTGGCCTGGGCCACCCGGCCCTGGTTGTCGCCGTCCGCCTTGTTGATGGCAATACCGTCCGCCAGTTCCAGCACCCCTTTTTTAATGCCCTGGAGTTCGTCTCCGGCCCCGGCAATCATGAGTACCAGAAAAAAATCCACCATGGCGGCCACGGCAGTCTCAGACTGCCCCACCCCCACGGTTTCCACCAGGATGACATCAAATCCGGCTGCCTCGCACACCAGCATCATTTCCCTGGTCCTGGCAGCCACCCCGCCTAAGGTCTCTCCTGCAGGAGAGGGCCGGATAAATGCATTGGCATGGGCGGACAGTTTTTCCATGCGGGTCTTGTCCCCGAGAATGGACCCCCCGCTGCGTTTGCTGGAGGGATCCACCGCCAGGACCGCCACCTGGTGTCCGGCATCCGCAAGATACACCCCGAGATTTTCAATAAAAGTGCTTTTGCCCACCCCGGGGACCCCGGTGACCCCCAGACGGATGCTGTTCCCGGTCAGCGGCAGGAGCTTTTCCATGATCTTTGCCGCCATCTCCTGGTGTTCCGGGACCCGGCTTTCAACCAGGGTCATGGCTTTGGCAGTCATGCGCCGGTTTCTGTCTATAACCCCCCGGATCAATGCTTCCAGGTCCACATCCAGCATGGGTTACGCCCCTATGACATTCAGGGTCTGGTTGGCGGCATCGGTCACCACGGTACCGGGCCCGAAAATGCCGGCTGCACCGGCTTTTTTCAGAAAGTCGTAATCCCCGGGCGGGATAATACCCCCCACCACCACCTTGATATCTGTTGCCCCCTGTTTTTTAAGTTCCGCGATCACCTGGGGCACCAGGGTTTTGTGACCGGCGGCCAGACTGGATACCCCCACCAGATGCACATCGTTCTCCACCGCCATCTTGGCAGCTTCCTCCGGGGTCTGGAACATGGGTCCTAAGTCCACATCAAAGCCGAAATCCGCATATGCGGTTGCGATCACCTTCACCCCCCGGTCATGGCCGTCCTGGCCCATCTTGGACAGCAGAATCCGGGGACGTCTGCCGGTCTTTTTCTCAAAATCAGCGGTGCGTTTGCGCAATGATGCCAGAATCTCCGGATCTGCGTTCTGGGCGTACACCCCGGAAATACACTGGGTGGTGGCCACAAACCGGGTAAACACCTTTTCCATGGCATCGGAGATCTCCCCCACTGTGGCCCTTGCCCGCACCGCAGGCAGGCAGGCTGCCAGCAGGTTGTCCCCGGTTTCACAGGCCCGGGTGATATCATCCAAAGCCTTTTTAACGGCTGCATTGTCTCTTGTTTTTCTGATCTGTGCCAGGCGGTCCACCTGTTCTTTGCGCACTGTTTCAGACACCTCCCGGACAGGGATAGGGGCTTCATCATCCACCCGGTATTTGTTCACCCCCACAATCACATCCTTGCCCTGGTCGATGCGGGCCTGGCGCCGGGCGGCCACCTCCTCTATGCGCATTTTGGGCATGCCCGACTCAATGGCTTTGGCCATACCGCCCAGGTCTTCAATCTCCTGTAAAATTTTTCTGACCTCCTCGATGATGTTCTGGGTCAGGGTCTCCACGTAATAGGAGCCGCCCAGGGGATCCACCACATCACAGATATGGGTTTCCTCCTGGACTATGATCTGGGTGTTGCGGGAAATCCTGGCAGACAGTTCCGTGGGCAGGCCCACTGCCTCGTCAAAGGAGTTGGTGTGCAGGCTCTGGGTGCCCCCCAGCACGGCGGACAGACATTCTAAGGTGGTCCGGACGACATTGTTGTAGGGATCCTGCTGGGTCAGGCTCCAGCCTGATGTCTGGCAGTGGGTACGCAGCATTTTGGATTTGGGATTTGCGGGGTTGAACTGTCCCATGAGTTCGGCCCACAGAAACCGGGCCGCCCTGAGCATGGCGATGTCCATGAAAAAGTTCATGCCGATGCCGAAAAAAAACGACAACCTGGGGGCAAACTTGTCAATATCCAGACCCGTGGCCAGGGCGGCCTTGACATATTCCAGGCCGTCTGCCAGGGTAAAGGCGGTCTGGAGCACGGAATCGGCCCCGGCCTCCATGATATGGTATCCGGAAATGCTGATGGTGTTGAATTTGGGCATGTGATCCGAACAGAACCCGATGATATCGGAAATAATGCGCATGGAGGGTTCCGGCGGATAGATATAGGTGTTCCGGGTCAGATATTCTTTAAGGATGTCGTTCTGGATGGTACCCATGAGCTGCTCATGCTTCACCCCCTGCTCTTCGGCGGCCACAATATACCCGGCCAGGATGGGCAGGACCGCCCCGTTCATGGTCATGGACACCGACATCTGGTCCAGGGGGATCTGGTCGAACAGAATTTTCATGTCCGCCACAGAATCAATGGCCACCCCGGCTTTGCCCACATCCCCCGTCACCCGGGGGTGGTCTGAATCATATCCCCGGTGGGTGGCCAGATCAAAGGCTACAGAAAGCCCTTTCTGGCCAGCGGCCAGGTTTTTGCGGTAAAATTCATTGGATTCCCTGGCTGTGGAAAATCCGGCATACTGGCGGATGGTCCAGGGCCGGCCGGCATACATGGTGGCCTTGGGTCCCCGGACAAAGGGATCAAACCCGGGCAGGGTACCGGCACATTCCAGATCCTTTGTGTCCAGATCCGTGTACAGGGGCTTGATATCGATCCCTTCCGGGGTTTTTCTGGTGAGGGATGCCAGGGGTTTTCCCCGCAGCTCTTTTTCTGCCAATGCTTCCCATTTTGAAATATCAGACTGGTGAGACATGGTTATCCTCCAAAATTATCCGTCAAAAACGTTCCACCGGGGCAATGCCCGGCACAAAACCGACCAGCAGATCACATGCGTTGCCTGGAAGGATTTTTGGGGCGCCGCCTATGTTATCTTTCACACAACTCCACCAGAACCCCGGCCGTTGCCTTGGGATGCAGAAAAGCAATTTTGGCACCGCCAGCCCCTTTTCTGGGTGTTTCATCGATCAGCTGAATGCCTTTTTCCTTGAGTTCCGCCAAAGCCTGTTCAATATTTTCCACCTGGAAGGCCACATGCTGAATGCCTTCCCCTTTTTTCTCAATATATTTGGCAATGGGACCGTCCGGGGCCGTTGATTCCAGCAGCTCCACCTCACTTTCCCCCACCGGTAAAAATGCCGTGGTCACCTTTTGTTCCGTTACAGTTTCCGTGCCTTCCAAAGAAAGCCCCAATCCGTCTGTCCAGAAATTTTTCCGGCCGGCAATGCTGTTGACCGCAATGCCCAGATGGTCGATTTTCAGTATTTTCATGCAGCCCCCCCTTTGTTATTCAACATTTTCCCGATAATTTCATAACCCCTATCTATAGTGGGATCACCCAATGAAAGTCAACCTTAATTGATTATAATAGAATGCTAATTAAAATCAGTTGCCTGGTGGCGCTACAGGCAAATCAAAATTGGCTTGTGAAAGATTTCGGGGGAATGTTTTCTGCACAGGCAGATGATCCGCCCCGGAATACGGACCATGACAGCAGGGATGTCCGACAATCTGGACCGATTTTTTTTCATTTATTGTCTGTCTTTCGATGTTTGTGGTCCTGGGGCAGAATAAACTCTGTTTTAAAGCCGTTCATTATTGTCATCGGATATGATGCATATCAAAATAGCATAAAAAGCTTGCATTTTTATGCTGTAGGGGTTTAAGCATGAATGGTAACTCCCCCCTTTGCCTGTCAGGCAAAGGCATATGATTGCATGGTAACCGGCAGAAACCTTATTTTATGGGCATGTTTTAACGTCTTGATACGGAGAATATCGTGAGAACCTATCGGAAAGAACTGTGGTTTGAGGTACCGGCCAGACGGGCGTTTATAAATATTACGCCCGATATTCAACAGTGCATCGATGACAGCGGGATCACGGAAGGACTGGTCCTGGTGAATGCCATGCATATTACCGCATCGGTTTTTATCAACGATGATGAGACCGGACTGCACCATGACTATGACAAGTGGCTGGAAAAACTGGCCCCCCATGAACCGGTATCCCAGTACCAGCACAATGTGGGTGAAGACAATGCCGATGCCCACATGAAGCGGCAGATCATGGGCAGGGAAAGCGTAATCGCTATCACAAAGGGAAAACTGGATTTCGGCACCTGGGAGCGGATTTTTTACGGAGAATTTGACGGCAGAAGAAAAAAACGGGTCCTGGTGAAAATAATCGGTGAATAATATATACCGGACCGTGCCCGCCTGGAAAATCCCAATCACGGATGTTTTTGTACCTATGTGCTGCTTTATCATCAGGTAACCGGACATGCTGCTGTCGGCATTGCCGCAATCTTTATGCAAGGGACCATGCACACCATGACATACAGATCCATCACCCTTCTGGGCATTCCCTGGGATGACCACTCCTCTTATATGCAGGGTTCTGCCCTGGCACCACCCAGGATCCGCACAGCATTTACATGCCCCTCTTCCAATCTGTGGACCGAGTCCGGCATCGATCTGGGGCAGAAAGGTATCATTCAAGATACAGGCGACCTGGTGCTGGAAGAAGCACCGGATCCGCTGACACAGATTCAGGCCAGGGTGACCCGGCTGCTGGACCACAACACACCCGTATTCTGCCTGGGAGGTGATCATGCCGTCACCTACCCGGTTGTCAAGGCGGTTGCACATAAGTATGATCATTTGAACATACTGCATTTTGATGCCCACCCGGATCTGTATGATTCACTGGAAAACGACCGGTTTTCCCATGCCTGCCCGTTTGCCAGGATCATGGAAACCGGCCGGATACACCGCCTGGTCCAGGTGGGCATCCGGTGCATGAACGGACACCAGCGGGAGCAGGCAGAAAAATTCGGTGTGGAAGTACATGAGATGAAAGACTGGCAGGGGCCGCCGGCATTCTCCTTTGACGGTCCGTTGTACATTTCCTTTGACATGGATGCCCTGGACCCGGCCTTTGCCCCGGGGGTATCCCACTGGGAACCTGGCGGGCTTGGGGTGCGGGACATTCTATCTGTGATTCATCACCTGAAAGCAGACAACATTGTCGGTGCCGATCTGGTGGAATACAATCCCGGGCAGGATCTTACCGGCTTGACCGCCATGACAGCTGCTAAGATCATGAAAGAACTGATGGGCAAACTGCTAACCGGCTGAACCCCGCTTATGCCATGAAATGGTAAAAATTTAATTGATTGACCTGATGGGTTAAAATTTATATATTCTTTTTTCAAGATATATATGAACTTGAATCACTGCCATCATAAGGAGTTATGAATGAAAAAACGACTTTTCCTGCTGATGCTGGTTTTATTGTGGCTCCAGCCTTTGTCCGCAGACACCACATCCCCCTCCGCTTCCCAGGGAACCCCCAGCGGCACCATAACAGACCCGGGTTACAAATTTGAACCGGTCATTGAAGGGGATATGGTAACCCATGAATTCACACTCACCAATTCAGGCTCCGCCCCCCTGGAAATCCGCAAGATTGAATCCGGCTGAGGGTGCACCGCAGCCTCTAGCGACAGGCTGATTCTTCCGGGGGAAGAAGGAAAAATTCGGGTGACATTGTCAACACAGGGATATGGCGGCCGAATGGTCAAAAAAGTGATAAAAATTCACACAAATGACCCTGGGTACAGGGTATTTTCGGTTTCCATGTCCGGGGAAGTACGGCCAATAGCGCGCCTGACCCCGGAGATTGTCAGCCTCCGGGGAAAACCGGGGGAAAAGGTCTCGGTTGCGGTAAAGATCATACCGGCTGCCGTACCGGATTTTGAGATCACCAGTGCACAGGCAAAAGTGGGCAGGGACATTGACTTTACCATTGAAAAACAGGGAACCCCGCCGGACAATTATTTTCTGCTGACTGTCAATAACATAAAACAAGGGGCCGGCAGGTATTTTGATATCATTGTTCTGGAAACAGACACCATCCCCAAAAGAGATATTCAGGTCCGGGTTTCCGGCCATCTGCAGCCGTAACCAAATCCAATATTTTTTCACACCCGTGGCAGGCAATGCAGGTTGCCTGCCACGGGTGTATTATATCCAGCCAAGCTGCAAAGCCCATCACAGAAATCTTTGGGACAGGTGTTGACAACCAGACAAAACACCTATATATTCCGTTTTAACGATATAATAAGATGCGGATAGAACCCAGGCATCTGGTGCAATATATGCCGCTGCCATAGCAGTGACCTGACATTTTTTTGATATATTTAGCCACAACACAACAGGAACCGCCATGAAAGAATTTATCAAGGTGATGAAAGCCCTGTCTGATCCGGCCCGTGTGAAAATAATGAAAATGCTGCAGCACAAAACCATGTGCGTGTGTGAAATTCAGACCACTCTGGACAAAGCCCAGTCCACCACCAGCAAGCACCTCAAGATCCTGGAGGATGCCGGCCTGATCACCTATCAGAAAAACGGGCTGTGGGTGAACTACAAACTGGCTGACGGTACCCAGAGCCCATTTGCCGCCAGCCTGATCAGCCATCTCCACCACTGGCTGGAAGATGATCCGGAAGTGCAGATTATGGTCCAGATGCTGCCTGCCATCGACCGGCATATCATTTTGAACCGTAACTGAGTATTTCATAGAGGAATTTTTCATAATGAAGGAAAAAACCAAACTTTTCTACCTGGTGGCCCTGTTTCTCATGGCCTATTTCATCCCCTGGGCAGATCCGGTGATACGGCAGTCCGGGCTGGAGGCATTCATGATGCTCCAGGAATATGCCAGGGAACATGTGCTGACCTGCCTGATTCCGGCGTTTTTCATCGCCGGCGCCATTGCCGTGTTCGTGTCCCAGGCATCGGTGCTCAAGTATTTCGGCAATCAGGCCAAAAAGATCCTGTCCTATTCCGTGGCATCGGTGTCCGGGACCATCCTGGCGGTCTGCTCCTGCACGGTGCTGCCCCTGTTTGCCGGTATCTACACACGGGGGGCGGGCATCGGCCCGGCCACGGCATTTTTGTATTCCGGCCCGGCCATCAATGTCCTGGCCATCACCATGACCGCCAAAATCCTGGGATGGCAGCTGGGCCTTGCCCGGGCCATTGGTGCCGTTGTTTTTGCGGTCATCACGGGCCTTTTGATGTCGGTGATCTTCAAAAAAGATGACATGGCCAGAACCGGGGGGCAGATCCATGTGCCGGATGAAGAGGACAAGGGGCGGACCCTTTTTCAGGACAGCATCTATATTCTGACCATGGTGCTGATCCTTGTTTTTGCCGCATTCGCCAAACCGGGCCCGGATGCCACAGGTCTCTGGCCGGCCATCTTTGCCGCCAAGTGGGTTATCACCATTTTTCTGCTGATCGCTCTGGGCTGGATGCTCAAAGCCTGGTTCACCAAGGATGAGTGCGTGTCCTGGATCGATGCCACATGGGGATTCATGAAACAGATCTTTCCGCTGCTGTTTGCCGGAGTGATCGTGGCGGGATTTCTCCTGGGACGGCCCGGGCATCCGGCGCTGATCCCTGAACAGTACATCCAGACCCTGCTGGGAGGCAATTCCCTGTGGTCCAACCTGTTCGCCTCGGTGGCCGGGGCATTCATGTACTTTGCCACCCTGACCGAAGTCCCCATCCTCCAGGGGCTTTTAGGCGCCGGCATGGGCAAGGGCCCGGCCCTGGCCCTGCTGCTGGCAGGCCCGGCCCTGTCACTGCCCAACATGCTGGTCATAGCAAGCGTCATGGGCGCAAAAAAAACAGCTGTCTTCTGTATCATCATCGTTGTGATGTCCACCATCGCCGGCATGATCTACGGTACGTTTGTCGTGTAGTGTAAAACCAAAAAACAAACCATTCATTTAAAGGAGTTGCATCATGGAAATCAAAATACTGGGCCCTGGATGCCCCAAATGCGAACAAACCGGGAAAATCGTGGCAGAAGCCCTGTCAGAAGCCGGTGTGAACGCTACTGTGGAAAAGGTAACCGGTGTCATGGATATCGCCGGATACGGGGTTTTCGGCACCCCGGCCGTCGTCATTGACGGGGATGTCAAGTGCGTGGGCAAAATCCCCAAAAAAGAGGATGTCAAATCCTGGCTGATACAATAGGCAAAACGGTGAACCAATATTTTTGACCACTCAAAAAAGCAATGCCCATGGGCCGGCCCGATATTACGCCGCAGCCGGTCCGCAGCAAAATAAAGCAGGGTATCGATAGAAAGTTAGAGACAAAACACAAAAACACACGCGATAATTTAAACCTGTCTCCAGAGGAATTTTTCAAAAAATGGAATAGTCAAAAAAGATAATCCTACTTTGATAATGAACTGAAGTATGTAAAATTATATATGAAAGGAAATTATAAAAATGGAGCGGTATAAATGGATAGCTGTTATTTTTTTAATATCATTATCCCTGATAACAAGTACTCTGGCACAGGACTTTTCCAAAATTCCGGAACAAGGAAAAGTCACGATGATAGACCTGGGAGCAAAAAAATGCATTCCCTGCAAAATGATGGCTCCCATCCTTGCCAGACTTAAAGATGCTTACAAAGGCAAAGCTGATATTGTATTTATTGATGTTTGGGAAAACAAACAACCTGCCAGAAGGTTTCAAATAAGGGCCATCCCAACCCAGATCTTTTTTAATGAAAAAGGAGAAGAAGTTTATCGACATGTCGGGTTTCTTGATGAAAAATCAATTATTGATCAGATGACAATAATGGGGGTTGAAAAACCGGATCTGGAAAACAAAGGATAATTTATGCTGGATGCTTTATTTTTGACCGTGAACCAGTGGATGACCGGCGGTATCATGGTCGCTGCAGTGGGATCTTTTTTGTGGGGCATGATCAGCGTGCTGTTCAGCCCCTGCCACCTGGCCTCCATCCCGCTGATCGTCGGATATGTGGGGGGCCAGGAAAAAATGGTCCATCCCCGCCAGGCCGGCGTCTATTCCGCGCTGTTCACTGTCGGCCTGTTTATCACCATTGCCCTCATCGGGATCATCTGCGCCCTTTTGGGCAGGATGCTGGGGGATGTGGGAAACTTTTGGCAGATACTGGTGGGGGCCGTTCTGGTCTGGGTGGCCCTGGGTATGCTCGGGGTTGAAAAATGTTCCATATCCGGAGGTCCTATGCACCGCCTGAAACCCAAAGGCATGACCGGGGCTTTTGTGCTGGGGCTGGCCTACGGGTTGTTGTCCGGTTCCTGCACCTTCGGGTTCATCGCCCCTATTCTGGCGCTGATCACCATCCAGGAAAAAGTGATGACCGGCATCATTCTCATCATCCTGTTCGGCATCGGCCACTGCCTGCCCATCGTGATTGCCGGCAGCTCCACGGCCCTGGTGAAAAAACTGTTGGAAAGCAGCGTTTGGAGCGGGGCCGGTTTGTGGTTTCGAAAACTGGCCGGTGCAACCATCATGCTGCTGGGCCTGTATTTCATTGCCAATCCCTTTTTTTCGGCCATGCCGGCAGGATAAACCGGCAGCACAAACAAACTCAGGAAATATGACATGCTGTTGAAAAACTATTCTCTCGCACCCGCACTTGTATGGCACCATATCGGAAACACAGCCCGCCAGGCAATTTTCATCATACTGCTTTCCATGGTTCTTGGTGCGGCCGTCAATCTTATCCGGCCGGACAGCATCCCCTTTGTGGAAACCTGGTCCATGGCAGATAAACTGGCTGCAGAAGGCGGTGATACCCTGGCCATTACTCTGGAACGTGCGGCAGCCCTGTTTTCAGACAATGCCGCAATTTTTCTGGATGCCCGATCACCGGCCGAATATGACCGGGGCCACATACAGGGTGCCGTCAACCTGCCCTGGTATGAGGTGGACAACTACTTTGAAACCGTCATCATGACCCTGAACCCGGAAGCCATGTACATCACTTACTGCGACGGAGAGGTCTGTTCCCTGAGCCATGACCTGGCAATGCTTCTAAAAGACTTGGGATTCACAAGGGTCAAGGTGCTGGTCAACGGCTGGACCCTGTGGAAGGAACACGATCTGCCCTTTACCACCCCATCATCCTGATTATCCGGAGGCCCCATGCAGCGAAAACAGATATCCATCGATGCCAAACTCACCATATTATATCATTTTACCCGGCTGGTCATGGCCGGTGTGTTTATCTATGCCAGCATCGACAAAATCATCCACCCGGACCTGTTTGCCGAGGCGGTGTACAACTACCAGGTGCTGCCAGGATATCTGGTGAACCTGACCGCCCTGATACTGCCCTGGCTGGAGCTGACCCTGGGTACCTGTCTGTTGATCAGCCGATGGATGGCCGGGGCATCGGCCCTGGCAGCCATGCTGATGGCGTTGTTTGTGGGGATGCTCATATTCAACCTGGCCCGGGGCCTGGATATCAGCTGCGGGTGTTTTTCCGCGGCCCCGGATGATGATCCCATCACAAAGCTGACCCTGGTGCGGGATATTTTGTTTCTGATCTTCTCCCTGACGCTGGCCGGGTT
>JAZBPL010000036.1:0-100991 GCA_036351635.1 Desulfotignum sp. | reverse complement strand
CTACATCAGGACCAATGCCGCCAGACACCCAGGTACCATGGCGGCCAGCATCAGCAGGGGCAGTTTGAAATGGTCCTTGTACCCGGCAATGATGGCAAATACGAATCCCTTGACAAGGGTATTGGTCAGGCAGGCAAGGATAATTCCCAAAACCGCCACCTCAGCGGCCATGTCCTGTCTGGCAGACCGGGACAGAGAAAGGGCGATGGCATCCACATCAATCAGGCCGGATACCACAGACAGCACATATATACCGTAGCTGCCGAACCATTCCTTCATGGCTTCGGACAGCAGCAGTACAGCAGCCAGGACCAGCCCGAATTGCAGAGCCATGCCAAGCTGCAGCGGATTTTTCAATGCAATGGCTTGGTGTGTGTCAGTGTTTTTTTTACCCCGTCGCTGCCAGACAAATACCAGGGCGCAGACCAGTCCGGCAAACATGGTGGTCAGGGGAATCCACAGCGCACCCAGCAGCCCGGGATACACGACAAGTACTTCAATGAAAACCCGGATAAACATGATGGCAGCGGCCAGCAGAACTCCCGCTGAAAAAAGGGCATTGTCCTTTTGCTCCCTTGCAAAACGGGCCAGGCTGAAAGTGACGGCTGTGGAAGACACCAGCCCACCGCCGATGGCGGTTACCAGCACCCCTTTTTTTTCACCGGCAATCTGGATAACCACATATCCCAAAAAAGAAATGCCTGAGATCAGCACCACCATCCACCAGGTCCAGTAGGGATTCAAAGCTTCCCAGGGACCAAATCCCCTGTTGGGCAGCAACGGAAGCAGCACCAGAGAAATGACCAGGAGTTTGAGGCCGGAAAAAAAATCTTTGGGAGTAATGTTTCTGAGCCATGAATGCAGCACCGGCTTGATCCCGAGCAGGGAGATGACCACAACCGTTACCCCCATTGCCGGAATCGGATGGCCAAAGGCTGCCCAGGCTGCAAGAACAAATGTCAGCATCATGGTGAAGGCGGTGGTTGTGCCCACATCCTTGTTGGCCCGAACCTCCAGGATGTGGGCGGCAATGATCAGGGCACAGACCCCGAGAAAACCTGCCACGATAAACCAGGGGGTGATCTGCTGCGACACCAGGGCGGTAACCCCGCCCAGCAGACCGATGAGGCTGAAGGTGCGGATACCGGCAATACGCTCTCCTTCATTTTCTTCCCGGTCGCTCCAGCCCCGTTCAGTGCCAATCAAAAGACCGATGGCCAGTGCTGCAAGTAATGTACGTACAAGATCATAGGGCGATTCCATATCACTCCTTTTTTGGGAAAATGCCAAGGCGCGAAAATGTGTTTTCCATGGCATCATAATGGGAACCTTTCCAGAAAATTTTCCGGCACTGGGGACATTGTAAAAAATCAAAAAAATACAGTCTGGTTCTGGGTTCCAGAAGGTGCATTATGTCATTTTTTTCAACCGGCACAAGCTGCCTGTTGCATACAGTACACCGTGAAAAAAAAGTTGTCAGGTGATGCAGCCCGAAAAATTCAACCACCTCCAGAACCTGTTCATAGGGCAAATTGGACCTGATCCGGCGGGCAAATGCAATCTTTTTGCGTTTCAGCAGCAAGGTATCCCTGGTCAGGACAATACGGGATTGGGCCTGGGCAATATCAGCAATTTCATCATCAGAAAATGACGAAGAGCAGGCAACATCAAAGCCCAGCAGGATCAGCAGCCGCCCCAGTTTGAGCACATTCACATCTGCAACGAATCTGATACAGTCCAGGGGTACCGGCCGCAGCATGGAAGGTGACAGCACATTGAACGGCGCCTGGACAGCATGGACCTGCAGCATCCCTGGTGCGGCCGGAACAAATGAGAAATCGATCTTTTGGCCGTCAAACCGGATAAGACCCACTTCTGTATGGGGAATGCCCAAAGATTCAATAATATCCTTGACAGAAGCTCTGCGTGTCAGAGAATATTCCAGCTGGCGGCCTTGATGTTTTCCTGCCAGAAAAAAATCAAACGGTGCGTCCAGCAGTACAAAAATTTTCACTTGAGATACCCCGGATTTTCCACTGTCCACACCATGCTGCTCCAAACAATCCCGCCCATCATGTCTCATCCACAATGCCGCTTTCTTTTACAAATAAGATAAGATACAATACCACAGTTTACAACAAAACAGGAACAAAAACACAGACAGAATATGCATAACCATTTTCTGGAATGAGGCATCATCATGTTTGCAGAATTTACCCTGGACGGATTTACCAACCCCATTGCGGGGATTGAAATGAAAACCCTGGTTTACGGTGAAAAAACCCTGCTGGCGCGGTTCCATCTTAAAAAAGGCAGCGAACTGCCCTCCCACACCCATCCCCATGAGCAGACCGGATGCCTGATTTCCGGCAGGATGCGGCTGCATATCGACGGCCGTGCTTTTGAAGCATGGCCAGGAGACGGCTGGGCCATTCCGGGGAATGTGGAACACAGAGCCGAGATTCTGGAGGACAGCGTTGCTATTGAGGTGTTTTCGCCAGTGCGCGAGGAATTCCTGCCGGAAAATCAAGAGAAGTAAAACCGGCTGCAGCGCATTATACCTGATATAGCGCATTATACCTGATATAATACAGGAGAAGATAATGAAAAATCTGCTGATCTGCTTTTCAGCCGGATGCCTGGGGGCCCTAGCCAACAGTCTTGTGGTCTGGCAGTTTGGAGAACAGGGCATTGCCCGTTTGCTTGGCGTCTCCATTGCACCGACTCTGACATCTTCCTGGCTGTACCCTAGAATTGTGTGGGGCGGTATCTGGGGACTGCTGTTCATTCTGCCGTTTTTAAAATCCCGCTTCCTGCTTAAAGGCAGCCTATTGAGTCTTTTCCCCACAGCGGTCCAGCTTTTTTACATTTTCCCCCATGTGGCCGGCAAAGGTTTGGCCGGCACGGATCTGGGCACCTGGACCCCTCTTATGGTGCTTATTTACAACTGGGTCTGGGGCATTGTGACCTGCCTGACCATCCGTTTTTCCCGCTGATGCGGCTGGGATTATTTCCCCGGGCGTTAAATGATCCTGTCTACACCGGTGGCGATGTTAAAACAATAATCCCCCATTTTTTCATAATGGGATACCAGGGCGATAAACAGAACGCCCGCATCCACGGAACATTCACCAGCCCGCAGTCTTTCGATGTGGTGGTACCGCATCTGCTCTCTCATCTGATCGATGAGATCCTCATTTGCCAATGCCCGCTGATAAAAACCCTCTGTTTTTTCCTTCATCTCATCCACAACAGCACCCAGAAATTCCACTACCTTGTTAGATATGGCAACCAGGTCATCTTTGGCTTTTTCACTGAATTCTATATTGCTGTCATATATTCTTTCCAGTATCTTTGATACATTCTCCATGGAATCACCCAGCCGTTCAATATTATTGGTGATCCGCATCATTTCAGAAATTTCTTTTGCCTCGGGTTCATTGACATCCCCCTGATATATTGTGGTCAAATATCGAATTATCTCTTTGTGGCTGTCATCCAGATATTCTTCTACCGCCTCTCTTTCCCCCAGGACATCATCATCTCTGGTCTTCAGGCAGAAGGAAACTTTTTTCAGGCTGGCATGTGCAAAGCCGGCTGTTGTTATAATTTCCCCTTTCACCTTGGCCAGAGCGCCAATGGGAGAATCTATAAAACCGGCATCAAAGGCGGGCAGTTTATACCGTTCCTTTGATTTTGCGGGTTTCGGGGATATCAATATGGTCAATTGGATAAGCCTGGGAAGGAAAACCAGAAATACTACTGCATTGATGACGTTAAAAAGCGTATGGCCATTTGCAATATACCGTGCCACATTTATAAATTCACCATTCACTGTATGGGTTACAGGTCCTGCACCCAGCGCTTCAGTAACAACTTCAACAATGCCGGCAAACCACGGAAAAATCAGTACAATTATTCCCACGCCGACAACATTGAAAATGGTATGTGCATTTGCTGTTCTATGGGCTTCCGTGTTTTTGGAGCCAATGGTGGCCAGCTGTGCCGTTATTGTTGTGCCGATATTTTCCCCCAGCACAAGCCCCAGTGCTGTGGCATAGCCCAAAAGGCCTGATGATGCCAGCGTCATAGTCAACCCAATGGTGGCAGAAGAAGACTGAACCGCTATGGTAAGGGCGGCACCCATAAAAACACAGATCAGAAGCCCTCCCAGGGTCTGGGTGGTAAATTGTGTAAAAAATGCAATAAACTGCGGATCTGATCTTATGGGAGAAAGCCCGTTTTTCATCACAACCATCCCATAAAACAGCAGCCCGAAACCAAGCACTATGTCACCGATATATCGGTAATTTCTTTTTTTTGAAAAATATTTCAGACCGACACCGACAGCAATTGCCGGAAGTGCAGCCTCAGTGAGTTTAAAGGCAATCATCTGCCCGGTGATGGTTGTTCCTATATTTGCGCCAATAACAACGCCAACCGCCTGTTGCAGGGTCATTATCCCCGCACTTACAAACCCGATCAGCATGACGGTGGTTGCTGATGAAGACTGAATAATTGCAGCAACACCTGCGCCGGTGGCACATCCCATGAACCTGTTGGAGGACAGGGCTTCCAGTATCTGCCTGATGCGTTGTCCGGCAGTGGCCTGGAGTCCTTCTGTCATCATCTTCATGCCCAGAATGAAAAGCCCCAGTCCGCCGAGGGTCTGAATTAGAATACCCAAAGAAATCCCTTTTTTAAAACATTTTTGGCACGCACCGGTTCTATATCAGCAGTTGCTGTTTTTTTCAACCTGTGCAAATACGCAAAAATACCTGCTGATAACACGGCATTTTCAATTGCATACCAAGACATTTATGCTTATAAATATTGTTCAGATGCAATTTTTTGAAAAATTATACACAGAACAAGGATGTCAGATTATGGATGATATGTTCAACCCGAATGAACCATTAATCCAGAAGATGCGGATTCTCATACGTTTCAGTGTCCGCTGCCTGGCAGTCCTGATGACCCTGGTAATACTCTGGGGGGTGGTGGACGTGGCCTGGGAAATCTATGAAAAGCTGCGCACTCCCCCTGTCATGCTCATGAACATCAGCGATATCCTCGCTACCTTTGGTGCATTTATGGCGGTTCTGATCGCCATTGAGATATTCATCAATATCACCATTTATCTCAGGGATGATGTTATTCATGTAAAGATTGTCATGGCCACAGCCCTGATGGCCATTGCAAGGAAAGTCATCATCCTTGATTTTACAATAGTTTCTCCGGATTATATTTTTGCAACCGCCGCCCTGGTGTTTGCCATGAGTATCGGATACTGGCTGGTAGTAAAATATGCCGACACCCGGTCAGTACTGCGCAGCCAGGTGGAAAAATGTTTTGAACATCCGGATGAATGCGATATTGAATCGGCAGATAAAAGATTGTGACAGCAGATTTCGTTCTTGTTTAATTTAAAAAAATTGCATAGGATCACGCAATTATAAATTACACAATCTCTGCCGGTTATGGATATTAAACTATTTGATAGAATTCTTGCACTGGGAAACCTTATCGGCCAGGCCCGCCTTGGCTATCTGGAAACTAACCTTGATTTTCAGGTCACTTCCTGGAACACCGGTGCAGCAGAACTCTTCGGGTATTCAGAAGATGATATGATCGGCTGCCGTCTGGATGCCTGCATTCCCATTAATACAGAAGATCTGACCTGCGCCAGACATGCGGTTGTGACCTCTGCCCGCTGTGCCGGCAAAAAACACAAACCCCTTGCCTGTGAAATGTATTATTCCCCCATTGTCAATCAGCAGAATGAAACCTGCGGCCATGCCATTCTGGCAAGAGAAATTCCCGCACAGGTGCAGCAACGTGATAGATTACAACAGCAGATAGCCCATCTTGAAGAGATTTACCGGGGCGCGCCCATCGGCATTTTTCATGTGAGCATGGATGGCGGCATCACCGAGGCAAATTCGGAATTTGCATGGATGCTGGGATATGAATCCTCTGATTTGATAGTCGGTCAGATAACCGATTTTGCAACCCAGGTATTTTTTGACCCCCGCCGGGCTGAAGAATTTATGGTCGCATTGTTTGAAACCGAAAAAGTTGCAAGGTTCCGGTGCCGGCTGAAACGCAAAGGCACGTCTGCTTATATATGGGCACTGTGTTTTGCCAAAACCAGTTATACGGCCTCGGGCAGAACAAACGGATTTAACGGGTATGCTGTTGATATCCGGGATACTGTAAAAGCGGAAAAACAATTTAAAAAGGCCAATGAAAAATTAACAGCCCTGTCTGTGATGGATGGGTTGACACGAATACCCAACCGCCGCAAATTTGATGCGTGCCTGGAAAATGAATGGCACAGACATATCCGCGATAAAAATCCATTGTCACTCATCCTCTGTGATCTGGATTTTTTCAAGCATTTCAATGATACATATGGCCATCAGGCAGGAGATGACTGCCTAAAAAAGGTTGCTGCTGCGATTGAAAAAAATGTCTGCCGCTCAAGCGACCTGGCGGCACGGTACGGCGGAGAAGAATTTGCCGCCATTCTTCCCAACACCGGCATCCAGGGGGCTGAAGTGATTGCGGAAAGAATCCGTTCAGCCATACATAATCTGCACATTCCTCACAACACATCCCCTGTCAGCAGATATGTCAGCCTGAGTCTGGGTATCGGCACATATATACCGGAACAGGGCGCATCTGAAGAGATCTTGGTGACCATGGCAGATAAGGCACTGTATCGATCAAAAGCCATGGGACGGAACCGGTACTGTGTTTATGATCCACAATCCGATGGGGGGATCTCATAATTAGCCCTGCATGTCACCCTTGGCCTGACTGTTAGATGCAAACGGCAAAAATGGGCTATTGCTGCTTTAATGCCCTGTCAACCCGGGCAGCGATTTCCTGCATGGAAAAGGGTTTCTGGATAAACTGCACCCCCTGGTCCAGCACCCCCTGGTGGGCGATCACATTGGCAGTATAGCCGGACATGAATAACAGCCTTATCTGCGGATAAAGGGATGTGATCTGCCTGGCCAGTTCCCGGCCGTTCATTTCCGGCATGACCACATCGGTGATCAGCAGGTGAATCCGGCCGTCATGGGCCCTGGCAAGCGCCAGGGCACGGCTGGGTGAAGATTCTGCAATAACTGAATAACCCAGCTGCAGCAGCATTGCCTGAAGCAATTCCAGAATAGCATTTTCATCCTCCACAACCAGGATTGTTTCCCCATTACCCGTGGGCATGTGTGCAACAGATACCTCTGGCATCTGCCGGATTTCATCCCCATGGCGGGGCAGATAAACGTGAAAGGAGGTGCCGGTTCCCTGCTCGGTATACACATTGATAAATCCCTTGTTCTGTTTTACTATGCCGTACACCGTTGACAGACCCAGGCCTGTTCCCTTTCCTATGCCTTTGGTGGTATAAAACGGTTCAAAAAGATTGGCCTGTGTTTCCTGGTCCATGCCGCAGCCATTGTCGCTGACGGCCAGCAGAACAAAGTCACCGGGAATAAAACCTGGATGATCCGCACAATAGGATCTGTCAAAGGCTTTCATCCCTGTTTCAATGGTGATTTTGCCCATGTCTGTAATGGCATCCCTGGCATTTACACACAGGTTGGCAAGAATCTGGTCCACCTGGGACGGGTCTATCTTCACGGGCCAGAGGCGTTTGGCAGGCTGCCACAGCAGGTCGATATCCTCACCGATGAGGCGGCGCAGCATTTTAAGCATCCCTTCCACTGTTTCATTCAGATCAAGGGCTTTGGGAGAGATGGCCTGCTTTCTTGCAAACCCCAGGAGTTGTTTTGTGATGTCTGCGGAATGGCTGGCAGCCTTGCGGATCTGCTGCAGATTTTTATACAGCGGTGCAGAGGGCTCCACCTTGTCCAGAGCCAGATCCGTATGTCCAAGAATGACGTTGAGCATGTTGTTGAAATCATGGGCAACACCACCGGCCAGTCTGCCGATGGATTCCATTTTCTGGGTCTGGATCAGCTGGGACTCCAGGGAGCGCTTTTCTGTGACATCCAGTAAAAATCCCCGGATATGGTGCAGGTTCCCATCTTTATCAAACACTGCTGCAGCATTTTCTATCAAATGAATCAGGGTGCCGTCTGTTCTCTTAAACGTGGTTTCATGGCCGGAAACCCGGCCGTTTTTCAACAAAATTTCTAAAAATTTTTTCCGGTCTGCTTTGGTTGTATAGATGTCGGTCAGAGGCGTGTCAAGTGCCTGGCGCCTGTCTGAAAATCCGAAAATACGCAGATATTCCCGATTGCATGCGATCAGCCGCCCTGCAGGGCTTGAAATGTATGCGCCGGCAATATTTTCTTCAAAATAGGCACGGTATCTTTCTTCGTTTTTCTTTAGGGCTTCCTGGGCATTTTTGTGTTTCTTTATCTCCTGCTGCAGGCTTATGTTCAAATCGGACAATTCTCGGGTGCGGTGGGCAACGCGGTCTTCCAATATTTTTTTTTCATGCACCAGTCCCCTGTACAATTGAAAAATCACAAACACCAGTACCAGTACAACCAGGACAATCATATCAAAATAGATGGTATCGCAGTACCACGTTGCCTGGAGGGATCCGATCACCTTGTCATTATACCGGACAGGACTGGCAAGGGTTACCCGGGGTATCAAACCAAGGCCGATAAAAAACTGCTGCAGTTTTCCCGGGGCTTCTCCAGATGCCTGTTGAAATAATTTCCCTCTGGTATCTCTCATCACAATGGATGCATAATTGTGGGATCTGCAGGCAAGGGACAAATACTGGAAAGCCCCCATCCGGTTGTGGTTCCAGAGGGCATTGGCCACGATACCGGCATGGGATGTAAATCTGGCGTGGGCTTTTTTGCGGATGTGAAAGTCATGTAAAAGCACACCGGCACAAAACAGGGCCAGAAGAAAAACAGCGGTCACTGCTGTGGCAAGTTTGTGGGTCAAAACAGATTCCCTGAGCACTTATCTTTCATTTTGAAAATCCCTGTGCTGCATTATGGCAGTATTGAGCTTTTCCATAATATCCTGATCGGTTTTCCGGCCAAACAGCAGATAGCGCTTATTGCCCCTGGGTACATCGGTAAACCGGATAATAGCGAATTGGTCCGGCAGCAATCCAGATGTCCGGATCAGTGCCGTGGCTTCTTCTTCAGAAATGAAAAAATAATCAGCCAGGCCGGCATGGATAATGTTCAGCATGCCGATATTTTCAGCCGTGGTAATCTCCTGTTTTGGATGGTATGCTGCTATCATATCATCAATGAATTTCCCATAGGAATAGCCTTGTTTGCGCAGCAAAACCAGACCGCTTTTTTTCACGGTTTCTGCCAGAGGCAGGCCCGACTTCATACCCGGGTTGTCTGCCCGGGCCAGGGCAATGGTGGGCCTGTCCCGGTAAATGTACGGGGAAAAAACAGCAAATTTTTCCCGGGAGGGATTTTTGAACCAGCCGATAACCGCATTGTTTTTACCGTCATATTTTAACACATCCAATTGTCTGGCTGCCGGTGTTTTTACCCATTTTACAGGGACATCTGCTGAAAGAAATGCTTTTTTTACCGGATCGACACACAGGCCGT
Source organism: Desulfotignum sp. (assembly GCA_036351635.1). Classification (GTDB taxonomy): domain Bacteria; phylum Desulfobacterota; class Desulfobacteria; order Desulfobacterales; family Desulfobacteraceae; genus Desulfotignum. The sequence continues at coordinate 91,416 of JAZBPL010000036.1, read as the reverse complement.
ATACCCCTAAAGGGCCTGTCACATAATAGGGGGGCCGCTCGTGGTAATGGACCGTGATGCCCTGTTCAGGGCCGTCTCCTTTCAGCACCGGCACAGTGAGCGCATGCGAAAGTCTGCCAGTAATATGGGGCTTTGCATACAACAGACCAATGGCGGCAGCCAGGCACACAAAAGGGATCAGTAAAATGCCGGACGTGACCTTGGGCTTGTGAGGCTTACTTGTCACGCTTGTCTCCTGTTCATTACCCATATCTCCGCTTGTACTCCTTTTGGGCATAATTTTTTCTGCCTGATTGTACAAACTTTCCAAAGACACACTTTACTGAAAACCACCTGGAAAATAAAGGGGACCAGGACAATTTCCCATATCATTTGTGCCCGGGCTTGAACTGGTTTTTATCAATCCCCAGTTTTTTCATTTTTTCATACAGGCCCCTGGGATGAATACCTGCCTGCCTGGCAGCTTCCCCCACCCGGCCCCGGGTTTTTTTCAGCACCATTTCAAGGTATGTTTTCTCCACCTGGGTGATGAGGTCAGTTTTCACCTGCTCCAGGGTCTGGCCGCTCCAGTCTGCCGGGTCTGATTTACCGGTTGCCAACCATTCCAGAGACAGATCCTGGCTTTTTCTGAACCCGGCCGGAAGGTCCGCAAGGGTGATTCTGCCCGACCGGCAGAGCAAAACCGCCCGTTCAATCACATTCATGAGTTCTCTGACATTTCCGGGCCAGGCATAATTGCACATGGCATGAATGGCTTCCTGTGAAAACCCTGATATCTCCCGGCCTACCTGCTGGGTGTGCTGTACAAGAAAATGTTGGGCCATCTCAGGAACATCCTCTTTGCGCCGGCGCAGCGGCGGCAATGTCAGGGTGATCACCCCCAGCCGGTAATACAGGTCCTGGCGGAAGTTTCTGTTTTTGATCTCCTGATCGAGGTTCTTGTTGGTGGCGGCAATCACCCGCACATCCACCCACACAGGGGATTCCCCCCCCACAGGGGTGAACTCCAGATCCTGCAGGACCCGGAGCAGTTTGGACTGCATTTTCAGAGGCATTTCCCCAATTTCATCCAGAAAAAGTGTACCGCCGTGGGCCAGTTCAAACGCCCCCCGACGGGACCGGATGGCACCGGTGAAGGCACCCTGTTCATGGCCGAATAACTCGCTTTCCATGAGCTGGTCCGGTATGGCGGCCATGTTCAGGGCGATGAAAGGACCGCTGGAACGGGGGCTTTCCAGATGAATCGCCCTGGACAGGTGTTCTTTTCCCACCCCTGTCTCTCCCTGGAGCAGCAGACTGGCATCACTGGCCACCACCTGGCGTACTTCCTCCATGAACAGCTGCATGTCCCTGCTGTTGGAGACAAAATCATGCAGCCTGGGCTGAAACCGTCCCCTGTGGTCAAACCGGTTCATATCATAAAACTGCTGCCTTGCAGTGAGGCTGGTTTCTATGGCCTCCAGCAGACGGTCCGGGGGCAGTCCGGAATACAGCACCATATCCGCACCTGCACCCAAAAGTGTGGCATGTTCCTGTGGGGATTCCCGGTCATCCAGAATGATGGTAATGGGTTTTTCCGGCAGATTGTTGAGGATGGCCACACTGGCATCCACTGGTCTGGGGATCAGGGTCCGGCTGATGACAAACACGTCAGAACAGCTTCTTACCAGATCCTGCCAGGCTTTTCTGGGATGGGGGAAAATTTTCAGCCGGATATCGGCCTGGGACAACCGGTTTTCAATGGCAGCAGCCAGTTTTTTTTCCTTTACAGCACACACAAGGCGGGTCAGCACAGGATCATTTCTCCACAATTCATTTTTCAGGCAATGACATACCGATTTTTATACAACAATTGCACACATTCTGCAAATTCGGAAACAAAAAAGTAAAAATATACCGAAAAATAATTATTCGGAAATTTCATACTGGAAAAGTGCTGCCGCCTGCCAGTCAACCATTTCTCAACTATCTGATTTTAAGATATATATAAAAATAATTATGCCATGGCATATTTTCTGCTTATACCTGATTCACAGCGCTCCGGCTCCCGGCATAATCCGGGCCCGGCAAAACAAAGACCAAAAGGTGAAAAAATGATGCAGCGGGAAAACAAAAGACAATCCAGACACAAGGCACCCAAATTCAAGGAAGCCCATGAAGAAGACCTGTGCTGGGAAGACCGGCAGGAAATTCAGAACCACAAAAAAAAATCCGGTAAACGTTCCTATCAGAAAACAAAAGAAAAAACCAAATGGTAGCCGTCTGCTGCCCGAAAAAAAGGAAAAACATACATGAATATTGTATCTTCATTAAAAGCACAGGTAACACTTGAAACCATGCCTGAAGCATGGGGAATCGCATCTGCCGTTGATATCTACGACTGTGATCCGGAAAAGATCCGGGATGCGGCATTTATCAAATCCTTTGTGGCGCAGCTCTGCGAATTGATTGATATGAAGCGCTTTGGAGAAACCCAGGTGGTTCATTTTGGAGAAGATGAAAAAGTGGCTGGATTTTCCATGGTACAGCTCATTGAAACATCCCTGATATCCGCCCATTTTGCCAACCTGACCAACACGGTATACCTGGATGTATTCAGCTGTAAAACATATGACCCTGAAATGGTCAAACAATTTGCCCAAACCAGTTTTGGCGGCTCTTTTTCCAGGATCACCGTCACCCACCGGCTCTAATGGGCAGGATAAAACATCTCCTGTACCAGGATCCGGCCCAGTGCAGACGAATATGGGAAAACCTGTGGCCCGGCCGGGTCCTTTTTGACATGTGGCCGGTAAGGTGGTGTTTTCACAAGGCCTATGACCGGCCCCTGGCGTTTCATGCCGCAGAACAGGCAGGACGGCCCATAGGGCTGCTGGCCCTGTCCTGGCATGGGGAAGCCGGAAATTATGTCCAGTTTCCTGGAGAAACCTGGCAGGGCAAAACCTGGATTGAACAAAACCGCATCATCGCCAGTACCCCCGGAATACTCCAGGACCTTCTGGATGCGGTGCCGGGTCCGGTTCACCTGCGGTATATCAAATGCCGGGCCGGAAAAACAGGGGCCGGCATGCTGGCTCCTGATGAAACAAGGTACCTGTTTTTTCCGGCATTCTTTCGGTATAATTTTGATACCTACTGGCAGTCCTTTGCCGGCAAAACCCGCAAAAAACTGGCAGCAGACATAAGAAAACTCGAAGCCCTTGATGTGTGCATCTCTCCTGGCAGACTCTCAGATATGGCACATCTGTTCCAGCTGAATATCAACGCATTCGGGCCGAATGCCTATTTCAGTGACCCCCGGTTTCTGCGGGCATTTGAGCTGCTGGCTGATTTTCTCAACAAAATGGGCCTGCTGCAGATGACCTGCGTCTACATCAGGGGAAAACTGGCTGCCGTGGACATGGGTGCCCTGTGGAAAAGCACATATACACTGCTGGCAGGCGGTACCAGCCCGGAATTTCCCGGCGCGGCCAAGCTCATCAACCGCCATCACCTGCAATGGGCCTGCAGCCGGCACCTGAAGTATGTGGATTTTCTGTGCGGAGACTTTAACTGGAAACAGCGGTTCCGGCTGGTTCCCATTCCCTTGTATGCACTTACCACCCGCAAAGCCATTCAGAAACCGGTTATGCATGCACAGGAACGCCATGTCCGCTGCGCCTAAAGTCCAGAAAGTGCTTGTGGCGGGCACCACTGCCGACTACATCCAGTGGATCAGAGGCGCATGTCCGGGACAGGCCCTTTTTCTCACAGCCCCCCACGTACGGGAAAATGCACAGGAATCCCCTCCTGACCCATCCGAGGAGCTGGTGTGTCCTTTGTCCGATCTTTCCGGTATCATGCCGGTACTGGCGGCCCATCTGGAAAAATATAACCAGAAACTTTCCGGCATTGCCTGCTTTGACTGTGAGTCCATGGTGACAGCCGCCCTTCTGGCAGAAAATTTTGGGCTTGCGTATCCGGATGTAAGCGCGGTTCAGAACTGCAGAAACAAGCTGGTTTCCAAACAATTGTGGCAAGCCAGGCAAATCCCCTGTCCCCGGGTATGGCCTGTACGCTGCACAGATGACGTGGTGCGGCTGCTGGCAAATCTTACCAACGGGCTGGTGTTGAAACCGGCAGCGGGCAGCGGCAGTGAGCTGGTGTTTCACTGCGGGAACCGGTCAGAAGCACAAAAAGCCTGGGAAACACTGGCCGCCGGCCTGGAAAAAAGAAAGCAGAACCCTTTGTTCGAAAATCCCGACCGCCTGATAGTGGCGGAAGAACGGATATGCGGACCTGAATACAGCTGTGATTTCATCCTCACCCCGGACTGCCTGACCCTGGTACGTCTGGCCAAAAAAATTATCCCGCCAAGCCTGCCGTTCGGAACAGCCGCGGGTTATGAAATCCCAGGGGCCCTGCCGCCCGGAATGTCCATGGCATCACTGACCGGTCTGCTGGAAAAGGCCGCCAGAACTTTAGGCATCCACACCGGTATCTGCATGGTTGATTTTGTGGTTAAAGATGACCGGCCGTATCTTATTGAAATGACCCCCCGTCCAGGAGGCGACTGCCTGCCCCAGCTGCTCATGGTATCGGCAAATCTGGATATACTGAAACTGGCCCTGGATGTGGCGGCAAATCTGCCATGGCATCTGGAGGATATCCGGTTCACGCCCCACATGGGCATCCGCATCCATGCAAAAAAAAGCGGGATGCTTACGGCCGTCAATTCAGGAAACCTGGATTCAGAACCCCGGGTAAAGCAGCTGCATATCATCCGGAAGCCAGGGCATGTCATTACCATGCCGCCCGCAGATTATGACTCATGGCTTCTGGGGCATATGATCATCAATACCGAGGGGTGGAATTTTCCGGAAACACGGGCCATGCTCCTGGCCCGGCGGCTGGAAATAGAGATCCAGCCATGAACCAGCCGGCCGCCCCCTCTCATCCTGTCATGTCCACCGCCTTTCTCAGAGACCAGGTCGCACCGCTTTTCAACCAGAAACAGCGGTATCTGGATGCAGTAAAAGCCCATGGAACCCCTCTTTATCTGGTGGTTTCCGATGTGCTCACAGAACAGGCACAAAAATTTACATCCGTATTTCAGACCCATCTTCCCAAAACCCGGTTTTATTATGCCATGAAAAGCAATTCTTTGCCGGACATATCACGCATACTGGTAAGCCGGGGATGGGGGCTGGATGTGTCTTCAGGCATGGAACTGGCAACGGCCCTGAATCTGGGGGCAGAAGATATCATTTTCAGTGGTCCGGGCAAAACCATGGCAGAACTGGAACTGGCAGCGGCCTACCCGGACCGGGTCACGCTGCTGCTGGACAGCACAGGAGAATGCCGGCGCCTGATGGCCCTGCTGGAAAAAAAACAGCAGCCACTTTGTGCAGGTATACGGATCAACTGCCAGCCTGAGGGGTTGTGGCAGAAATTCGGCATCATGCCCGGACAACTGCTGCCCCTGTACCGGGATATCCAGGCCCATCCGTTTTTAGAGTGCACAGGGCTGCAGTTTCATTCTTCCTGGAACCTGAATCCGGACCGGCAGGTCGACACCATCTGCAGTTTAGGAAAGCTGCTCCGGGACATGCCAACAGATTTTCTGAACGCCTGCCGGTTCATGGACATCGGCGGCGGGTACTGGCCGGAAAAAGGGGAATGGCTGGTATCAGACGATCCGTTGCGCCATTATCTTCTGCCGGCAGTGCCTCTGGAAACCTTTGCAAAAAAAATCTGCGCCGCCCTGAAGGAACTTATTCTGCCCCTGATGGACGCGTGCATCTGTTTTGAACCTGGACGGTGGATCTGCAACGATGCCATGCATATCATCGTCCAGGTCACAGACAAAAAAATGCCGGATATGGCCATCACAGATGCCGGCACCAATGCGGTTGGGTGGGAGCGGTTTGAAACCGATTATTTCCCGGTGCTGAACCTCACCCGTCCCGGCCTGACAGAGAAACCCTGCCGTATCCTGGGTTCTTTGTGCACCCCCCATGATGTATGGGGATATGCCTTTTTCGGCGAGCAGATCCAGGAGGGCGATATCCTGATGATCCCGTTCCAGGGCGCCTACACCTACAGCCTGGGACAGACCTTTATCAAACCGCTGCCTAAAATTGTGGTGCTTTGTTAACACCACGAAGGTCACGAAGGAAGGGTTTCTTCATTTTCTTCGTGACCTTTGTGGTAAAATAATTTGACGGCCTGAGGGCCTGAAATAGATGAATCGACGGTTAGAGTGAATTCGCCGTGTGATTTTTCTGTCAATGGTTGATTTTGCCGTTTTATGCCTTAATATATTTAAGTATGGCAGGTATGCTACCTGTTCAGACAAGATGCACAAACGGAGGGATACATGAAAGTCGCATTTCCGGTAACAGAAGACAAGGGGCTTGACAGCGTGGTCAATGACCATTTTGGTGTGGCTGAACTTTTCATGGTGGTGGACCTTGAAACCAGAAATATTTCTGTCAAAAAAAACCAGAAAATTGCAAATCCTGATGCCGGCTGCAAAACCGGGGTTCTCAGCAAAGAGGAAGCCGTTGACGCGGTGGTCACCAAATGCATTGGCGACGGGGGACAGCGGGGCCTGCACAATGCTGATATCAAGGTCTATGCAGCACAAAAAGACACCGTTGCTGAAAACCTGGCATTGCTGGAATCAGGAGAATTGAAGCTTTTCCACATATTTGACCTGTGCCAGGGCAAAAAAAACAAAAAACAGGGCGGATGCGGCCACCACCATTGATGCACAGTAATGCACAAAATCTGCACACCATTATTTGATCATAGAGGCAACAGTGTCATGACAACACCATTTACCATCCATCCCATTGTTCTGGGAACCAAAGTATTTGACAAAAGCATGATGACCTATCAATACGGCCAGGGCCAGACCTATACCATCCCCATCTATGCCTGGCTTATCAAAGGAGCAGATGAAACCATCCTGGTGGACACAGGAGAGATGCACCCCATCCAGTCCAAAGACAGAGAAACCGCCATCAACGGCAAAATATACACATTTGAACAGGGATTGGCCCGTCACGGCCTTGCGCCTGCAGATATTGATATCGTCATCCACACCCACCTGCACACCGATCATTGCGAAAATGACTACAAATGCGAAAATGCCCGGTTTTTTGTCCATGAAAAAGAGATGGCGGCAATCCACGACCCCCATCCCCTGGATTACCGGTACCTGGAAGACTATATCGAAGACATTGAAGAAAACGGCCAGATCCAGGCCATAAACAGCGACAGGGAAATTGTTCCCGGCATCCGGGTGATGCACACACCGGCCCACACCAGAGGCGGCATGACCGTGATGGTTGATACCCCCAAAGGCACGGCAGCCATAACAGGATTCTGCATCATTGATGAAAACCTGAATCCCCCGCCCGAAATTCTTGGCATGGAGATGGCGGTAATACCGCCGGGCACCCATGTGGATGCCTATGCTGCCTATGATATTCTGGAATCCGTCAAAAAAAAAGCCGACATCCTCATTCCTCTGCATGAACCACGGTTTGCAGCCATGGATGTTATTTAAAAAAAATCGGAATAAAAATATTTCAGCCGGTATCACCTGAATAGTTCAATTGAATACATATGCAATTGTTATAAATGTATACCACATTTTTTCTAATTTAAGGAGATCATTATGGCCAAAGATACATCCATTACCAAACAGGTGCCGGCATCAGAACGCACCACCTGCGAAGCCACCAGCCAGATGCTGGAAAAAGCCAGAAAAGACGGCGTGGTCATTGCCCTTGACCGGGCCACGGACATGAAACCCTGCCCCATCGGGGTGGAATCCGCCTGCTGCAAACACTGCTACATGGGTCCCTGCCGTCTCAATCCAAAAGACCCCTACAAAAAAGTGGGCATCTGCGGTGCCACCATTGACACCATCATGGCCAGGAACCTGGCCCGGAATGTGGCAACAGGATCATCCTCCCACAACGATCACGGCATGCATATCCTCAAATTATTCAGAGGCATTGTCGAAAAGAAAATTACGGATTTTTCCATTGACGATACTTTGAAACTGGAAAAACTTGCCGAATCCCTTGGTATCGACACCCAGGACCGGGAAGTGTATGATGTGGGAAAAGACCTGTGCGATGAGCTGGAAAAAACCTTTTCCAATGTGGACGGAGAGATGCCGTTTACCCGGCTGGCACCTGAAGCCACTTTGGAACAGTGGCGCAAAGGCGGCATCGTGCCCAGGGGTGCCATGAAAGAAATACTGGAAATGATGAGCCGGACCCACATAGGATGCGACCAGGACTATAACAGCCTGATGAAACAGATCAGCCGTACGGCACTGGCTGACGGCTGGGGCGGCTCCATGGTGGCCACGGAACTGTCTGACATCATGTTCGGCACGCCGTCTCCCATACTTGCCGAGGTCAATATGGGCGTGCTCAAGGAAGACCATGTCAATGTCATTGTTCACGGCCACGAACCTGCCATGTTCGAAGGTATGCTGGCCGCCGTGAATGATCCTTTTTTCATCCAGGCGGCCAAAGACAAGGGGGCCGCGGGCATCAATCTGGTGGGCATGTGCTGCTCAGGCGCAGAAATGATGTCCCGCCACGGGATTCCCCATGCCGGCAATTTCTCATCAACAGAAGCAGTGCTGGTCACAGGGGCTGTGGATGCCATGGTGGTGGATATCCAGTGCATCAAACAGGGTCTGGCACAGGTGGCCAAATGTTATGATACCCATTTTATCACCACCAGCGACCGGGCCCATATCGAAGGGGCCACCCATATTGAATTTGCGGAAGCAGATCCCCGGGCCTGTACAGATCAGGTGTTGACCAAGGCCATTTCCCGGTTCGGATCCCGCAGCATGCCCATCCAGATTCCCAACCAGATCCAGAAAGGTGTCCAGGGATTCACCCATGAATACATCGAGTACATGCTGGGCGGCACCTTCAGGGGATCCTATTCTCCCTTGAACGAAAACATCATAAACGGCCGGATCCGTGGTGTGGCCGGTGTGGTGGGCTGCACCAATCCCAAGGTCCAGCAGGATTATATTCACGTGGAACTGGTAAAAGAACTGATCCGCAATGATGTGCTGGTTCTCCAGACCGGCTGCTCCCAGATCGCCCTGTCCAAGGCAGGATTTCTGACACCCGAAGCCGGTGCCCTGGCAGGTCCCGGCCTTGCTGAAGTCTGTGAAACCGTGGGCATGCCCCCGGTGCTGGGCTTAGGCTCCTGCGTGGACAATACCAGGATTCTCATTGCTGCATCCGCCATGGTCAAGGCCGGGGGCCTGGGTAACAGCATTGCTGATCTGCCGGTGGCTGGATGCGCCCCGGAATGGATGAGTGAAAAAGCCCTGGCCATCGGCCAGTACTTTGTGGCATCCGGTGTATACACGGTATTCGGCATCGGATTTCCCACAATTGCCGGCACAAGGTTCCATGATCTTTTGTTCAACGGACTGGAACAGCAGGGTTACGGCAAATGGGGAACAGGCAAAGATCCCATGGAAATTGCGAAACTCATGATTGCGCACATTGACAAAAAGCGCAAACAACTGGGCATTGACAAGGTTCGGGAAAGAACCCTGGTGGATATGAACGACCGCCGGGCCATTGCCTGACAATCATTATCTTACCCTCCCCCCGGGGCGGTTTTCTGAAACAGCCGGCAGAATGGCTGGAAACCGCCCCGGGGGGTCTTTTATTCTGCGAGTAGTATGCACGCCCTTTTGGCGGCAAGTCCTTTTGGGGCCGTCCCTCCCGGGCTCTTTCGCCTCTGGAATTCGATGATTTCCTGTTTTTTCAAAATTATCCCGTGGATTACACGTCGTCAGAAAGGAAACACCACCAGGGGCGGCAAATGTGCCAAAAGGGTATTTTCCGGTGGTGAAAAAAATTTGACATCCATGTACCAAGGCTTTATATAAATAAGCATACAGACAATCAAAAACAAGGACCTTGGGCATGGGCCGAAAAAGCATATCCCACATCCGGAAGCCTGAAATTCTGCGCCACACATACAAGGTGGTGGAAGAAGAAGGCTTCATGGGTATGACCATCGGCAAAATAGCCAGCCGCATGGGGGTCAACTCCGGGCTTTTAATCCATTATTTTAAAAGCAAAGAAGGCCTGATCATGGAAATGGTGGATTATCTGTTCAAAATTTCCATGGAATCCTACCACAAAGAGCTGGAAAAATTTACCACCCCCCAGGCACGGTTCCAGGGCCTTATGCATATATTGTTCAGCACCAGCGGCAAAGGGCCGCAGCGGGACGCGGTTTTCTGGTCCTGCTATGCCATGGGTTTCAGAAATCCCGAAATCAGGGAACGTATCCAGGGCATGCAGAAAAAATTTATTGCCTTTGGTGTCAAAGAGATTACATCCTGGGAAGATGCCGGACTTGTCACGGTCCCGGACAAGGAAAAAGCCGCCGCCACAATCCTGGCGCTTTCCGAAGGCTTCGGCATACTGCGCAATTCGCTCACAGATCTGCACTCTCTGGAAGAGATTGCGCATTCCATGCAGCAGTGTGCCCTTGAGGCCTTAGGTGCAGCAAAATCCCGCACCAGTTCTGCCGATCGGATATCAGCGCAATAAACCGGGTATTTGCTACAGCTGCGTACCTGCTGCGGGAAGCCCCTGGTGGTATCCTGTGAACGGGCCGTCAGAGCCGGAGGGGGCCTGATGCAACAGGCCGGGATACTTACCGTCAAAGAGTGAATCGCTTAATTTCATTACCCACATGGAACCCGGCCCCCGCAGGGTCTCGGACCGGGCACAGGATACCACCAGGGGCGGGGCCGGCGACTGCCGGTTCAGATCAGCAGTGACAGGGACAGGGAAACAAACGACAGCAGTGTGGAGATCATGATGGCCCCTGCCGCCAGGTCTGTATCTGAATTCAACTGGCCTGACAGCACATAGATGGCGGTGGACGTGGGCAGGGCAAAAAAGATCATCCCCACGGTAAAGGCGATGCCGGTCACCTGGAAAAGCGTCAGCAGGACAAAACCCGCCCCGGGCAGAAACGCAAGCTTGATGCCGGCGGCCAGCAATGACAGCCGGGCATGGTCGGCAAGCCCCTTGAACTGTAAAGAGCCCCCAATGGATATCAGGGCCAGGGGCAGCGTTACAGATGTCATCAATGAAAAACTGTTGCGGACAAACAAGGGAAAATCAAGGCCGGACCGGGAAAACAAAAATCCGGCAGCGCACCCGATGATCAAGGGATTGGACACCAGGGCCCGGATAAAAAAACGCATTTTTTCCCCAGGTGCCAGTTTCTGGTCTGAATACCACACCAGCACCGATACCGACAGCACATTGATCACCGGGATGACAATGCCGGCCAGAATACCGAAATGGCGGACCCCTTCTTCCCCCAGAACCGTCAGGACAATGGCCATGCCGATATAGGTGTTGAAACGGAAACAGGCCTGGCAGAAAGAACCGGCCTGGAAATGGGACATATGGAAAAACCGGATGGCCCAGAGACTTGCCAGAAAAGCCAGTATCACCCCGAAAAACCCGGCAAGACACAGCCCGGCATCTATTCCCTGATCCGGTCCGCTGCCGCCGATTTTCCAGAACAGCATGGCCGGAAAAAAAATATAGTAAACCAGACGGTCTGACATGGCAAGGAACCGGTCATCGGTCATGCCGTAGAATTTGAGCAGCCGCCCCAAAAGCAGCAGGGCAAACAAAGGGAATATGGTATTGAGCACCAGCATGTTCAGACGGTGAAAATCCGGTTTTCTGTCAGGCTCAAAAATTGCGGCCCTTTTTCTGTGATGTGGATAACGCTTTCAATGCCGGCAGCAAACCGGTCCTTGAAGATACATTTAGGCTCCACGGCAAACACCATGCCGGGTGCAAGTTCGGTGTTCCGGCCCTGGGCCAGGATAGGGTCTTCCACCAGCTCAAGGCCGATACCATGGCCGACAAACCGGGATTTGAGATCAGGCAGCCCCAGAAAAGAAGATCCCAGGCCAATTGTTTGTGCCCTGTCCACTGCTGCGGAAAACACTTCACCCACCGTGGTGCCCGGAACCATTCGATCCTTGACATGGTGAAGGATATCTATGGCGGCCAGACCGGCCTGTTCAGCCTGGGGGGGCATTTTCCCCATCACCAGCATCCGGGTTTCATCCATGTGATACCCGTTGACCATGGTGCCAAGGTCCATGAGCACAGGCTCATTTTTACCGATCAATTTATGGCCGGCCCCGAACGGGTAGGCACTGCAGGTGCCGGCGCCGCTCACCGGGCTGTCCAGTGCCCCGCCAAGTCCTCCGGTATGCCCGCTCAACAGGTGATGGGCAAACCCTTCTGCCCGGTAATGCCTTACCAGCAGTTTGCCTGAATGGCCGATGGACCGGGCAAATGCCTCAATGCGGCCGCAAAAAGCGATCTCTGATTCTCCAGGCACAAGATTTTCGCATATAAATGCAAAAGTATCTTTTGACACCCTGGCCGCTTCCGCCATCCGGCTGATCTCCCAGTCGGATTTGATCATGCGGCAGCCGGTAATCAAGGGGGTGGCATCGGTAAAAACTGCCGGGGAAAATAAAGATTGAAGGAAGTGAAAATCACGCACCGGCACCACATCAAATGCCAGGCCGATGGTCCGGGCGCAGGTGGTATAAACCGCTTTGATCCGGTCCGGTATCCGGGTGACGGATGCAACGGGCACCACGTGTGCAATGCCTGTTTCCCGTCGGGCCCGGGGCAGATACCTTTTGACAAACAGCAATGGATCATTGTCCACAGGCACATACAGATAAGCATCCTGGGCTGTGCCGGAAAAATAATAGATATCCGGCTTATGGGTCAGAAACACGGCATCCATGCCGGTTTTTTCCATATGCAGTTTCAGATGACGGATACGGCCGGCGATTTCGCTTGCCGGTGTCAGGAGGGTTTCATATTTCATCAAGAATCTGCCGTATGGATTTCAGAAGATCTTGGTTGCCTATGGGTTTTTGCATATACTTTTTAATACCCATTCTGACGGCTGTTTCTTCTGAAATAGCTTCACTGAAGCCGCACCACAGGATAATGGGCATATCCGGCCTGATCTGCAGCACTTTTTGGGCAAGTTTGTCTCCTGTAAGCCCCGGCATTGTCATGTCAGTGACAATCAGATCAACCCCATGGGGATCTGATGTAAAGGCTTCCAGGGCTGCCATGCCGTTGTCAAACAAACAGGTCTTATATCCATGGTTCTGTAAAAATTCCCTGCAGATCTCTCTGATTGCTTTTTCATCATCAACAACCATGATCGTTTCTGTACCGTTCAGTGCGTTAATTTCATTTTTTTTCAGTTTTTCATCACCATGCCCTTCCCGGTATGCAACAGGAAAATCTATCAAAACCTGTGTGCCTCTGCCGGGTGCACTGTGAACCGTCAGAAACCCGTCATGTTCATCAACAATTGCCTGGACTATGGCCAGGCCCAGTCCCCCATTGCTCTCGCCTGTTTTTCTGGTGGAATAGTAGGGATCAAACGCTTTTTCCAGGGTGGCTTCATCCATGCCGTGGCCGGTATCACACACGGCCAGCCTGAGAAAATCCCCCGTGGGGATGACCCTGTCTTTTATGTGCCGCTCACAGGTGACGGTCTCATCTGTCAGGGATACGGTCAAAGTGCCGCCCTGCCGTTTCATGGCATGATATGCGTTCAAACACAGGTGCATTACCACCTGGTGCATTTTGGCTGGATCTGCCAGCACCATCTGTCTGGAGTCAAGTTGTGTTTTGATGTCTATGGTGGAGGGTATGGACGACCTGAGCAGCTTGAGGGATTCTTTGACCAGCAGATAGACCCGCAGGGGTTTTTTGATATATTCGGCCTGCCGGCTGAAGGTCAGCACCTGCTGCACCAGGTCAGCCGCTCTTTGTGCCGCTTTCATGACCTGGTCCATCTGTTCTTTTGCCCTTTCCGGGTTGCCCAGGTTGTTTTGGGCCAGCTGGGAATAGCCGAAAATGGCAGAAAGTATATTGTTGAAATCATGGGCGATCCCCGCAGCAAGGGTGCCTATTGCCTCCATTTTCTGGGATTGCTGGAGACGGATCTCAAGATTTTTCTGTTCGCTGACATCCCTGGCGATGCCGTGAAAGCCAATGGGGTCACCCTGTGCATCGGTTAAAAGCGCCACTGATGTGTCCACATGGCAGACTGAACCGTTTTTTCTGATAAGCTCCCAGTCGAATGCCTTACGCCCTTTTCCGGTTTTATATACCTGGTGAAAGGTTTTAAAGACTTTTTTTGCATTATCGCCGTCCATGAAATCCCTGTTGTTCATGCCGGCCAGCTCTTCTCTGGTATACCCGAGAATGTCGCACATGGGCTGATTAAAAAAGACAAAATTGCCAGCCAGGTCGACTTCGTAATACCCGTCTTCAATAGTCTCAATAATGGCCCTGAATTTTTTTTCGTGTGCTTTCACTGGTTGATTTTCCCTTTTTCGGCAACCTGTTATTTTCACATCACAGAGCCAATTTATATCAAACTGCCATACAATGCAAAAAAAGATTGCAAAAAAGTAAACAACCCGTGTGTCATTGACAATTTTGAACAAGCCCTTATGATGGATAATATTTTTGTTTTTTTATTGTAAAGGAGATTTACATGCCTGATTTAACTGCTGTCATGGAAACCAGCAAAGGAACCATCCGCCTGAAATTATTTGCCGAAAAAACCCCTGTCACCTGCGGCAATTTTGCCAATCTTGCCAAAAGACAATACTATAATGGACTCAAATTTCACCGGGTAATCAATGATTTCATGGTCCAGGGAGGATGCCCGTATGGCACTGGCGTGGGCGGTCCTGGATACAATTTTGAAGATGAGTGCAAAAAAGACCTGAAGCATGACAGGCCGGGAATTTTGTCCATGGCCAATGCCGGTCCCGGCACCAACGGCTCCCAGTTTTTCATCACCCACGGGCCCACCCCCCATCTGGACGGCATGCACACGGTGTTTGGTGCGGTTGAAGGAGAATCAGACCAGCAGGTAGTCAACAGCATCGCCCAGGGGGATACCATCGAAAGTATTACCATCCAGGGCAATGTCGGCGCCCTTTTTAAAAAGGTAAAACCCAGACTGGATGAGTGGAACAAAACCCTGAACAAAGGCTTTCCCAAGCTGCCCAAAGCATAAGCGCCTGAAAGCCGGACTGCCTGTCAGTCCGGCTTTTTAATGCATCCTGCCATTATGCCAGGTCAATATACAGGGGAATCACATGCAGGGTGCTGCTGTTTTCACTGGTCTGGCCCAGGCGCCATTCCTTTACCGGCACCCCTGCCTCCTGAATTTTTTGGATAATGCCTGTAATGTTGATGAGGGGATGGCGGGCAAACACATTGGGCAGTCCATAGGTCAGGCTGCACACCAGGCATTTGCCCGGGCGCTGGGTAAGGTTGAATGCCAGTACTATCCTGTCAGGCTTGATGGAAATGCATTCCAGCATGATATCGTAAGCACCTTCTGACACATCTCCGTACAGGGCCTCAAAAAATCGGTCACTGGTTTCCGGAGGCAAAAGTTCATCGCAGAATTCCCTGGTAAAGATGTTGTCCACCGTGGTTTGATTCATTGGTTTCACCAAATCCTTGTTATCCGGTTTTTCAAGCACTGAGATTTTCTTCTATAAAACCTGGACCGAAAAATCAAGATGAAAAAACACCCATTGCTGGCCCAAACCCTTTGTGGTAAGGTAAATAAAATTTTTTGTGTTGATATTCAAAAAAGATTTGGTAGACTGTGTTTTCTGCCAGGCCCTTTCAGGAGAAAAAGGCAGAATCAACTGCATAAACACGGAAATAATGATTCATATGGAAAAAATAAACCTTTCCAAAGGATTTACACTGAAACTTTCCGGGATGCCGGACACCAGTGTGATACAACTTCCCAGACCTGACACGGTGGGTGTATCCGCCCTGGATATTCCCCATATCCGCCCCAAACTCCTGGTAAAGGAAAAGGATCGGGTCAATACCGGCACACCACTGTTCTGTGACAAGCGGGACACCAGCATCCAGTATGTGTCTCCTGGCACCGGTACGATAAAAAAAATTGTGTTCGGTCGTCGCCGGCGCCTGCTGGAAGTGGTCATCACCCTTGATGCCATGGATGAATTTGTCCAGTTTGATCCGGTGTCCGCCAAAGACCTGTCACAGATATCACCCCGAAAACTTGCAGACCATCTCAAACAGGGGGGGCTTTGGCAGACCCTGCGGCAGCTGCCTGCCAGGGATACAGCAGACAGTGCAGCAGCCCCGCCTCTGATAATTGTCTGCCTCAACGGCAATGACATCTTCTCCCCCCATCCAGGCCTGGTACTCCAGGACAAGATCCGGCAGTTTGAGTTCGGACTGTCCGTACTCAACCGTTTTTCTGAGCGGGTGATTGTGGCGGCCCGGGCAGAGTCTCTCGCCCTGCTGGCACCGGTAAAGCACCTGATAACCCTCCAGGTACCGGATATCTATCCTGCCTGGGACCCAGGGACGATCTTATACCACATCAAAAAAGAGGCAAAAGAGAACGCAGCATGGTATATAGGTGCCGAAGGCCTTGTGCGCATGGCCCAATTTCTGGAAACAGGCCGATATCCTGTTAATACCATGGTCACGGTGACCAAGGGCATGGATAAAAAGCCCCACCTGATCACCAGACAGGGCTCACCTGTCCACCTTTTGGCAGGTAATTACCCCCCTGGCAGCCTCATCACCACAGGCCAGCTCAACGGCCGGATAAAAAATCCGGATGCCCACCTGGGGTTTTTTGAGAACACATTGAATATCATCCCGGATACACCGGGAGATGAGATGTTCGGCTTTCTGCGGCCGGGACTGGACAAACCCACAGTATCCAAAGCATTTCTGTCCTGCCTTCTGGACAAAAAAGTGCAGATGGACTGCACCATGCACGGTGAAGAAAGGGCCTGCATCAACTGCAGTTATTGTGAAAACATCTGCCCCGTTGACCTGATGCCCAATTTCATCATGAAGGCCCTGGTGAGCGACGACATTGAAGAAGCCCTGGAGCTGGGTCTTCTGGACTGCAGCCGGTGTGGACTGTGTTCTTTCACCTGCCCGTCCAAAATTGAACTGACCCGGATTCTGTCTTCGGGTATGGATGCCCATCACAAGGACAAACAAGGATAACGGTACAACATCATGAATCCCATCAAAAAGATATTCGAACTGCTGGAATATGATTTCAGTGATGCCGGAAAATTTGCCAAGCTGGGGCCGCTGTTCGATGCCACAAAGACCTTTTTCTTTCTGCCTTCTTCTAAAAATAAGCTGGGACCGTTCATCCGGGACCACCTGGATCTGAAACGGTATATGAGTATTGTTATCATCTCCCTGCTGCCGGTGCTGTTCTTCGGCATGTACAACACCGGATACCAGTCCGGTGTGGCAAGGGGTGAAACCCTGGATTTCTGGACATCTTTTCTGTCCGGCGCATGGGTGGTGATGCCCATCATCATTGTTTCCTACGGGGTGGGGTTTTTCTGGGAAATCCTGTTTGCCGCCATCCGGCGCCATCCCATCAGTGAAGGATTCCTGGTCACAGGCCTGCTGTTTCCTTTGACCCTGCCCCCCACCATTCCTTTGTGGCAGGTGGCAATGGGAATCTCCTTTGGCGTGGTTATCGGCAAGGAGATCTTCGGCGGCACCGGCAGAAACATTTTGAACCCGGCATTGACGGCCCGGGCATTTGTGTTTTTTTCCTATCCGGTAAGCATGTCCGGCAACATCTGGGTGGCAGGCGCAGATGCGGTGGACGGCATCACCGGCGCCACCGCACTTGCAGTAAATGCAGAAGGCGGATCCAGCCTGTTTTCAACCTTGTCAGACCAGGGATTTTCCCTGTCCAACCTGTTTTTCGGATTTGTGCCGGGCAGCATCGGAGAAACTTCGGCCCTTTGCTGTCTGATCGGAGCGGTGTTTCTCATGGTCACCCGCATCGGCAATTATCGGATCATCCTGGGCGGCATTGCCGGCCTTGTCATCACCGCTGTACTCTTTTATTTTCTGCCCGGCACCAGAGGCACCTGGGCTGATGCAGGTCCTTTGTATCATCTGTGTGCCGGCGGATTTTTATTTGGTATTTCCTTTATGGCCACAGACCCGGTATCAGCGCCCGGCACCAACCCCGGCCGGTGGGTTTTCGGGTTTCTCATCGGATTTCTCACCGTGATCCTCCGGGTGGCCAACCCGGCGTTTGCCGAAGGTGTGATGCTGGCCATACTGTTCATGAATGTGTTTGCCCCTCTTTTAGACCATTTGGTCCTGAAACACAGAATTTCAAAGAGGATACCCAATGTCTGACAAAAAAAGATCATTTAAGAAAAGCCGGATATATGTGGTTTTGTTTGCCCTGGTGACCGCCCTGGTCTTCAGTGTGCTGATCACCTCCGCCGCCACCATGCTCAAAGGCCGGCAGCTGGAAAACATGGCCCTGGACAAGAAAACCAACCTGCTGGAAGCCGCCGGCCTCGTGCCTGAAGACAAAAAACCATCACCTGAAGATATCAGGCAGATATATGATACCCATATCCGGGAAGTCCATGTGGACGCCCGGGGCAGAATCGTGGAAACCCCTGCCGGCAACAGCCTGCAACTCTATCTGATCCACACCGGCCAGAGGGTGGAGGGGTATATTGTTCCCATCAGCACCCGGGGACTGTGGGGCAAAATCCATGGATATCTGGCATTCGAGCAGGATGGGGAAACCGTTGCCGGATTTTCCGTATACAGCCATTCAGAAACCCCGGGCCTGGGCGGAGAGATTGAAAGTAACTGGTTCCAGGACAATTTCAAGGGCAAAAAGATACTGAATGCCAGCAACCAGCTGGTTTCCGTAGGGATTGCCAAGGGCAGGGTGGAAAACCTGCCGGATAAACTCCAGGACCACTATGTGGACGGTATTTCCGGTGCCACACTCACCGGCAGATACCTGAGTGAGGGACTGGAAGAAACCCTGACAAAATATGAATCGGTTTCCGTTATTTTCCGCCAGAAAAAAGGAAGCCAGACACATTTAGAAACCATACTGGATGAATAAGGATATTTTGCATGCACACTGATCTGTCCCATTATAAGGAAATATTGATCAAGGGCGTCTGGAGGGAGAATCCCGTTGCCTACCAGGTGCTGGGCATTTGTTCGGCCCTAGCGGTCACCGTCAAAATGTCCACCGCCCTTGTCATGAGCATTGCCCTGACACTGGTGGCCGGATTTTCCGGCCTGATCATCTCTTCTTTGCGCAACTGGATCCCCTCCAATATCCGGATCATTGTGGAACTGACCGTCATCGCCTCCCTGGTGATTGTCACCGACCAGATACTCAAAGCCTTTTTGTATGACATCTCCAAGCAGCTGTCCATTTTTGTGGGTCTGATCATCACCAACTGCATTATACTGGGCAGGGCCGAGGCATTTGCCATGGCCAACAATCCGGCTGATTCCTTTGTGGACGGGATTGCCAACGGCCTGGGGTACAGCATGATCCTGGTGGCTGTGGCGTTTTTGCGGGAACTGCTGGGATCCGGACAGTTTTTCGGATTTTCGGTTATCCCGCAATTTTTGTATGATATGGGATTCCAGGACATGGGCATCATGGTGCTGGCGCCCGGGGCATTTTTCATTATCGGGTTACTGGTGTGGCTCAAGAACAGCCTGCCCGGCGTATCCCATGAAAAAAAATAAGGAGCTGCCATGGGCGATCTGCTGAGTCTGTTTGTCAATTCCGTTTTCATAGGCAATATCCTGCTGGCCTATTTCTTAGGCATATGTTCGTTTATTGCTGTATCCAAAACCATTGAAACCGCAACCGGTCTGGGGTTTGCCGTCATCTTTGTTCTGACGGTTACCAGCCCTGTGAACTGGCTGATATACCACGGACTGCTGGCCCCCGGAGCGCTTTCCTGGGCCGGGTTTCCGGAAATGGATTTGAGTTTTTTAAAATTCATCACCTTTATTGCGGTAATTGCCGCCATTGTTCAGGCAGTGGAAATGGTCATTGACCGGTATTCTCCGTTGCTTTACGCCAGCCTGGGGGTGTTTTTGCCCCTGATTGCCGTAAACTGCGCCATTCTGGGAACATCCTTGTTCATGGTGGAGCGCAACCACACATTTGTTGAGTCTGTGGTGTTCGGGGCCGGGTCCGGGACCGGGTGGATGCTGGCCATCGTGTCCATGGCCGCCATCCGCAAAAAAGTGCGGTATGCAGATGTGCCGGCCGGGCTGGACGGATTTGGTTTTATCATGATCATTGCCGGGCTCATGGCCATGACTTTTATGATGTTCTCAGGTATTACCCTCTAGCATAACAAGGAGCATGCAGTGATTTACCTTATCAGTTTGTTGATATTTTCCGGCGTGATCATTATCCTTGTGTTTGTCCTTTTATTTGTGGAAGCCAAAGTCACCACCCAGGGCAGCCATACCATTACCATCAACGACAGCAAAGAGGATTCCCTCACGGTTTCCGGCAATCCCACGCTGTTGTCCGCCCTGGCACAAAATGAGATTTTTCTGCCATCCGCATGCGGTGGTTCCGGCTCCTGTGCCATGTGCAAATGCAAAGTAAAGGATGGGGGCGGTGCCATACTGCCCACTGAGCTGGCCCATCTGTCCAGAAAAGAAAAACTGGAGAATATCCGGCTGTCCTGCCAGCTCAAGGTCAAAGAGGACATGGCCATCCAGGTACCGGAATCCATCTTCGGCATTAAAAAGGTCAACGCTGTTGTGGTGTCCAATGACAACGTTTCCACCTTTATCAAGGAACTGGTAATAGCGCCTGAAGAACCCATTGCATTTGAAGCCGGTGCCTATATCCAGATCGATGTGCCGGAATACGAGCTGACCTTCAAGGACTTTCACATTGACAGCAAGTATGTGAGTGAATGGAAAAAATACAATTTGTTTTCTCTTGCCGCCAAAGGGATTAAACCGGGTTTCCGGGCCTATTCCATGGCCAATCCCCCCCATGAAAAAGATATTGTCAAACTCAATGTGCGCATCGCCACCCCGCCACCGGGGACGGAAAGCATTCCACCTGGATTCGGGTCCTCCTTCATATTCGGGCTCAAACCCGGGGACAAGATAAAAATCAGCGGTCCCTACGGCGATTTCATGGCCAAAGACACGGACAAAGAGATGTGCTTTATCGGCGGCGGGGCAGGCATGGCGCCGTTGCGCAGCCATATACTTCACCAGCTGGAAGGCATCAACAGCGGGCGCAAGATCTCCTTCTGGTACGGGGCACGGTCTGTCAAGGAGATGTTTTACCATGAGGAGTTCACGGACCTGGCAGAACGGTACGATAATTTCACCTATCATGTGGCCCTTTCCAGCCCGGAAAAAGAAGACAACTGGACCGGGCTCACCGGGTTTGTCCACACCCATTTGATCGATTCCTATCTCAATGACCATGAAGATCCCACGGAAATAGAATACTACCTGTGCGGCCCCCCGCCCATGATCGATGCGGTCATTGATTCCCTCTATGAGCTGGGGGTGGAGGATGACATGATTTTTTACGACAAGTTCAGCTGATCCGTCATGGCTGAATTTCTGGGAATACAGTTAAAAAGCCCCCTTGTGCTGGCCTCGGGCATCCTGGGCAACAATGCCGGCATCCTGTCCCGGGTCCATGGGGCCGGATGCGGCCTGGTGACCATGAAATCCATCGGCCCGAACCGGCGGGACGGCCACAACAACCCCACGGTCATTGACTTGGGGTGCGGCATGATCAATGCTGTGGGTCTGCCCACCCCTGGATACGGCAACATGGATGCGGAATGGCAGGCCCTGGCGGACCGGGATTTTCCCCTCAATGCCAGCATCTACGGCGGGTCAGTGGCTGAGTTTGCTGAAGTGGCCCGCTTTGTGTCGGACCAGGGACCCGACTGCATTGAAATCAACATCTCCTGCCCCAATTCCGATCACCACGGCATGCTGTTCGGGGTGGATGAAAAAGCAGCCCATGCTGTCACGGCTGCGGTGAAACACGTCATTGATGTGCCGCTGATCGCCAAGCTAACGCCGGCAGCCCCGGATATCGGCCGCATTGCAAAAGCATGTGAAGATGCGGGTGCAGATGCCATCTGCGCCATCAACACGGCCGGCCCCGGCATGGTCATAGACATCGAAACAAAAATGCCGGTGCTGGCATTCAAAAAAGGGGGCCTGTCCGGCCCCATGATCAAACCCATTGCGATCCGATGCGTGTATGACATCTTCAGGGCCGTGTCCATCCCGATCATCGGTTTAGGGGGGGTCACCACGGGCGCGGATGCCGTGGAGATGTTCATGGCGGGCGCCACCCTGGTGGGTATGGGATCTGCTGTGCGTTACCGGGGCATCCAGGTGTTTGACAAGGTGAACCGGGAACTTGTCGACTGGCTGGGTGCCCATGAAACCAACAGAGAAGCGGTCATCGGTGCGGCACACCATCCTGCAGGCAGGACCTTCAATGATCCGGTTTCCATTTCAAAAGACCTTGCCAACCAGCACAGGAAAAACACCCCATGATTTTTGACCAGAAACCCGTCATGGTCCAGGTGGCCAGAAAAACCATGCACAACCCCTGTTTTGTCACCCTGTTTTTTGATGTGGCCATCGATTTTCAGCCGGGCCGGTTCATCATGGTCTGGCTCCCGGGGGTGGATGAAAAACCCTACACCATTTCCTATCATGGGCCGGAACGGTTCGGCATCACCATCGAGGCCAAAGGAAGATTTTCCAACCAGGCCCTGTCCCTGTCCCCGGGAGATTGGGTAGGCATCCGGGGGCCTTTCGGCAACGGGTTTGACATCATTTCCTCTCCGCATGTTGCGGTGGTGGCCGGCGGCTGCGGGATGGCGCCGTTGGCCCCCCTGGTGGAACAACTGGATCCGAACCTGTTCTTTGTCCACGGGGCCAGAACAAAGGATTTTATCCTGTATCCACAGCGGTTCGCAGTCAAACGTTATTTTACAACAGATGACGGCAGCCTGGGACACAAAGGATTTGTCACTGATCTGCTGGCAGCAGAGATCCGGCGCAGGAAAGATAAGGCACAGCTGCAGTTTGACATGGTCTATGCCTGTGGACCGGAAATGATGATGCATGCGGTCTTCACCCTGTGCCAAGCCCACGGCATCCCCTGCCAGGTATCTCTGGAGAGGTATATGCGGTGCGGGTTCGGGGTGTGCGGTGCCTGTGTATGCAGTGACCAGGTGGTGTGCACGGACGGCCCGGTATTCCATTCAGACCAGCTGCAAAAAATGACCGATTTCAACCGCATCGCCCTGCTCAAGTCCGGACAGCCGGTTGCTTTGTCCGAATATGTGTCCTGGCGCTGCCAGTGATAGCACAGGAAAACAGTGCGAAAAAACCATACACAAACAAAGGATCCAATGACCCAAATGACCTACCAGGAATCTTTCATCACCTTTCTTGTCCAGTGCAACGCCCTGACATTCGGGGAATTTCAGCTCAAAAGCGGAAGAATCGCCCCCTATTTCATCAACACCGGCATGTTTGACACAGGGGCCAAGATCAAACAGCTGGGCACCTACTATGCCCGGGCCGTGCGCGAGCATTTCAGCACTGCATTTGACGGCATTTACGGGCCTGCCTACAAAGGAATTCCTTTGTGTGTGTCCACAGCCATGGCCCTGTCTGACATGGAGATGGACAAAGGCTATGTGTTCAACCGCAAGGAAGCCAAAACCTATGCAGACAAAAGCAGCACCGTGGGTATGGCCCTGGACGGGAACACCCGGCTTATCCTGGTGGATGATGTCATCACCTCTGGCAAGGCCATCAGAGAATCCCTTGAGATCCTGAAAACCAGCGGAAATCCACAGGTCAAGGGCATCGTCATCAGCGTGGACCGCCAGGAAAAAGGCACCACCGACCAGAACGCCCTGGCAGAGGTGGCACAAACCCTGGGCATCCCCATTTATGCCATTGTCACCTTGTCCGACATCACCACTTTCCTGCACAACAAAGAGATTAACGGCCGGGTGATCCTGGATGATGCCATGATGAAAAAAATCGTCACCTACCTGGCGCAATACGGCACAGCTTGCTGACAACGGCTTTTACCTGATGCGGTTCAGCTGCAAGGGTTAATACCAATCCTCAAGTGTCAGGGCACTGACCCGTTCAAATTCTCTTACATTGTGGGTTACAAGAATGGCATTTGCAGCCAATGCCGTACCTGCGATCAATGTGTCATACGGCCCGATGGGCATCCCTTTTTTTTCAAGGTCCGCCCTTATCATTGCGGCACTTTCAGCTTCTTTTGCCCCGAAAGGAAAAATATTGACATGGGAGACCAGCAAATCCAACTGAATTTTCCTTTTTGTCGGGTTTGTTGATTTGGCAATACCAAGCGCAAGTTCAAAAAGAACAATTGCCGGAATACCAATATCCTTTGGGGATTTTGAAAGCAGCATATCCGCGACATTACCGGCACCCTTGAAGAAATAGATGAGTGTATTGGTATCAAGAATATACAAATTTACAGAGCCTCGCGTTCGGCATCTTTACCTTCTGTTGAACGGATTTCTGGCAGTTCCGGAAAATCATTTTTCCAGGAACCTGCCAAATCTACGATGTCCTGGGGCCATTCGGTTGACACCTTTTTCCTGATAATATCTGCGACCCATTTACTGACAGACACATGGTTTGCCCTGGCAGCATGCTTCATTTTATTTTCAATCTCATTGTCAAGATATATGGTTACCTGACCCATTGTAACACCTCCGCTTACCAGATAAAAATATATGTGTAATTATAATTGCACAACATCCCCTTGTCAATAACACCCATGCCCTGGCGGGCACAACAAAGAATGAAAGCTTTTAGCTGTTAGCTGAGTACTGACGGCTTTCATATAACCACCTGGGGTGGTGTCAGATAAAAAGTCAATACAAATGTTTTTTCCGGCATCTTGAAAATCATGCCGGAATCGCGTAGTTTCATCCCATGATTGACCGGCTTAGAAAAATTTATCTGCTGTATGATAAAGTCATGGCTTCTGTGACAAAGGCATGCCGTCCGAAATGTGCCCAATGCTGTACCTGCAATGTGACACTGACCAGCCTGGAGGCACGTTTTATGACCTTTTTTCTACCGTCTGCCCAAAACAAAGCACTTTACACAAGAATAACAGAGAAATTTCCGGCAAAACGGTATATTCCCAGAATGACCACAAACCGGTTTGCCCGATTGTGCATGGAAGGCACAGATCTGCCGGATGAAGAAAATGACCCCTCATGGGGCAAATGCCCTTTGCTGGCAAATGACCTGTGCACTGTTTATGATGTCAGGCCGTTCGGCTGTCGGGCATTAATGTCGGATACAGGTTGTAAAAACACAGGCTTTGCACAGGTGCCGCCATGGGTGTTGACGATGAACAACGTCTTTTTGCAGGCCATCGAACACCTGGATTCGCATGGATTTTCCGGCAATCTGTCCGACATGCTGACCTGGTTCCCGGCGGATGAACCTGATCCGCCTGCCGATCGGTTTGTACCCAACGAGGCGATCTCCGTGCTGATGGTGCCGCCCGGGCACCGCCAAGATTTGGCACCGGTGATAGAGCAGCTGTCAACCCTGTTGATCCCGGATAGCCGCCCCTGACGGCACATCTTCTGCCACACCGTGATCACCTCTCTTGAAACGGGAAATGAACTGTTCCCCCTGGTCTATCCCAAAAAAAAATCCGGTCTGCCCCAGACATTGCCCCGTGCCTATACACTTTGGTTGATCTGAAGGGCTGCAGCCAGGGTCTGGTCAACAATGCCCGGCATCAGGTCGTCTGACATCTCTGCTTTGAACCCGACCACCCACAGAGCCGGCAGATGGCCTGCCCTGGGGGAAAGACAGACTGCCACAGCCCGGACACCGGCAATGTATTCTTCATCATCCAGGGCATATCCCCTTTTTTTGACGGCTTTCAGCTCTTCCAGATATATTGCCGGATCCACAATGGTCTGGGAAGTAAACCTGCGCAAAGGGTGGGTTTTCAAATAGGACGCAGCCTCAGGTGCCGGCATGGCTGACAAAAAGGCCTTTCCCACAGCCCCGGCCAGGAGGGGCAGTGCCGTGCCGATGGGAGAGCTTATCTTGAAATCTTTTCTGGATTCCACGATATCAATAACCGTTACATGGTGGGCATTGCGTATGCCCAGAAATACAGATTCCCCGCATTGTTCCATGAGATTTTCCATGGCCGGCCTGGCGGATTTTACGATATCCACCCGTTCATAGGCAGCCTTGCCCAGTTCCATGAGGGTCAGGCCGATGGTATACCGCTTGGAATCCGGATGCCGTGTAATGGCACCCTGTTCCTCAAGGGCTGCGGTAATGCCGTGGACCGTGCTTTTGCTGATATCAAGATCCGTTGAAATATCACTGATGCGCAGTCCTTTTTCAGATTGTGATATGGCCCTGAGAATATCGAAAGCCTTTTTAACAATAGGGGCCTGGTACCGTTTGGTCATGAATGGTTTTTTCCTTTGAGCTTTTCAAGAAGTGCAATTTCAATGGGTTTACTGGCTTCGCCAAAATACAGGGTCTGGTGGGGGAATGGAATTTCAATACCAGCTTCGTCAAATGCAAGTTTGATTCTGCGCAGATATTCTCTTCCCACCTGCCACTGGCGGATGGGTTTTGTTTTTATTCTGCCTTTAATAATTACGGCTGAGGTGTCGAATTTGTCCACCCCGAAAATTTCAGGCTCCTCAAGCATAAAAGGTCCGAGCAATGCATCCTGTTTCATCTCAGAACCCACCCTGGCCATTAGTTGGATCACCATGTCGGTATTTTCCTTATAAGCAACACCGATATCAAACACATAGGCAGACCAGTCATTGGTCAGATTACTCAATGTGGTGACCGTCCCGTTTGGAAAAACATGCACACTCCCCCCCAGATCACGCAACACAATGGTCCGGAAATTGAGTTTTTCAACCAGGCCGCCTGTCCCGTTTACAATGGCCACATCCCCTACCCGGACCTGGTTTTCAAGAATAAAGAAAAACCCTGCAATAAAATCACGGACAAGATTCTGGGCGCCGAAACCCACGGCCAGCCCCACAATGCCGGCACTGGCAAGAACCGGACCGATATTGACGCCGATCTCTTTGAGTATGGTAAGCGTGATGACCACCCAGAGGACAATAAGTGCCGCCTGCCGCACCAGACGGGTGATTGTCTCCAGCCTTTTTTCCGCTTCAGAGGGCGGTTCACCGGAGATTTTACTCTGCCTGAGCAGCCGGAGTTCCAGGCGGTGCAGCATTTTTTTTAAAACAACCATGGCAAACCAGGCCAGAAGTAAAATTACCAGCACCCGGATGCATATGAGCAAGATTTCCCATCCAACTTCCTGGATCTGCTGAAACAAGGTATCCATATAAAAAAACCTCGCAAATAATATACAATTTTATCAAAACCATGGATAATATGCAGTAAAAATATTGCACTGCATATTTTTTATTGCATACCCCCCGCCAACCTACCCTGATTTGGGCCTGTAAAATTGTCTTGCTTTTCAGAATTTTTTGGCCCAGTTTATAAACAATGGTTTATTATAACATATTTCCCTTTAACTGAAGCATTCTTTGTTGCAACTTTGATTTTTTTAAGATTTTCTTCATGGAAGTTGCATGTTGGCACGCTTATGGCAAGAAAAACCCCACATGATTAAAATTGATGTTGCCAAGGAGACAAAAAATTATGGATAAAGACGTGTTCAGTTTGTGTTTCATGTGTTCGGTCAGGTGTCCCATAAAAGTCGGTGTCAGGGACGGGCATGTGAACTGGATCCAGGGAAACCCCCATGTGGCGGGGATAGACGGCCGTTTGTGCCCCAGGGGGTCAGCCGGCAAATCCCTGCTTTATGATGACCAGCGGCTCCAGTCCCCCCTTATCCGGGTGGGGGACAGGGGGTCGGGAAACTGGCGGAAAGCCTCATGGGAAGAGGCCCTTGACTATGTGGGAACCAGACTTAAAGAAATCAAGGATACCCATGGCGGCCATGCCATTGCCCTGGGTGAACGGGCCCAGCTGGCCACCCATGTGAGCAAAACCTTTTTAAAGGCTTTGGGCTCCCCCAACCATTTCACCCATGATGCGCTCTGCAAAGGATCTATGAACACGGCCTGCCGCTCCATGTTCGGGTATACTGACGGCCAGATGGGTATCAATTACGCCAATACAAAACATATTGTTCTTTACGGCAGAAACATTTTTGAATCTATCAATGTCAAAGAGGTGAACACCCTGATGGATGCCCTTGAAAAAGGGGCAAAGCTCACCTATATCGATCCCCGGGTGAATGTCACAGCCTCCAAGGCCCACCGGTACTGGATGATCCGGCCGGGGACCGACCTGGCCCTCAACTACGGCCTGATCCACGTCATTTTAAAAGAACGCCTCTATGATGCAGAATTTGTGGAAAAATGGGTACACGGCCTCACCGATCTGCGGGATTTTATAAAGGAATACACCCCGGAATGGGCGGAAACCGAAACCGGGATTCCGGCCGGGGAAATCAAGGCCCTGGCCAGAGAGATAAGCCGGGAAAAACCAGCGGTTATTTTTCATTACGGGTATCGTTGCGCCAGCCACCAGAATGAAATATACATGCGCCGGTCCATTCTTATGCTCAACGCCCTGATGGGATCTGTGGAAGCAAAGGGCGGGATTTTCTTTAAAAAAGGCCCGGGAGCCGAAGGCGGTAAGCCTGCCAGAAAACTCACGGAACAGGAATTTCCCAAAATAGAGGTGCCGCGTTTTGACAAGGTCGGAACACCGGATTTTCCGCTGCCTGATCCTGCCCATGGTGTGGCCCAGATCCTGCCATATGCCATTCTCAACGAAGATCCCTATCCCATAAAGGCATTGATCAACTACCGCCTGGACCCCCTTATGTCAATTGCTGATACCAGCGGTACAAAAAAAGCCCTGGACAAACTGGATCTTATCGTCACCATTGACATCAATTATTCAGACATTGCCTGGTATTCTGATGTCATTCTGCCTGAATCCACCTATCTGGAGCGTACGGACTGCGTCCAGCAGATGAACGGCCTAAAACCCATGATGTTTCTGCGTGAAAAAGCTGTGGAGCCCCGGTATGACACCGTAGAGGGTGCCATCATTCTCAAGCGCCTCGGCGAGCGGCTGGGTATAGGGGATTATTTTCCCTATGAGACCATGGACGAGCTGGTGGACTGGCAGCTGGAAGGTACCGGGTTCACCCGAGAGGATTTTGCCCAAAAAGGCTTTGTCAGTTACGGCAAATCCCCCATATTCTGGGACAGAAACGACATCCCCTTCAAGACCCCGTCCAAAAAGATTGAATTCAGATCATCCCTGCTTGAGGATGCCGGTTTTCCCTCTTTTCCGTCCTATGAAGCTCCGGCGGCAACACCGGAAAAAAAGTTCCGCCTGGTGGTGGGCCGCACCGGCCTCCATACCCATATTTCCACCCAGAATGTCCCGTATCTCAATGAGCTGATGAAAGAAAACCTGCTGTGGATCAATAAGGAGAAAGCGGCTGACCTGGGCATTACAGACGGTGCCACAGTGGAGGTGGCCTCTGCCTGCGGAAAAGGATGGATCAAAGCCTTTGTCACAGATTTGATCCATCCTGAAGCGGTGTTCATGGTCCACGGATTCGGACACGAGGCCAAACTGGCAAAACGGTCCTACAATCAGGGATGTTCAGATGCCCTGCTCCAGGAAAATCTGTATGATAAAGTCGGGGGAAGCCCGGCATACCATGATACCTTTGTCACCGTGACCCCGGTGTAATTTTCATAAGGAGGCAATGAATGAGCCAGTATTACCTGTTCCAGGACAGTAAAAAATGCATTGGGTGCCACGCCTGTGAGATCCAGTGCAAAACCAATAAAGACCTGCCCGAAGGCCCCAAACCCTGCCAGATCATCCAGGTGGGGCCCAAATTTATCAACAACCTGCCCAAGATGTCGTTTATCTTCATGCCCTGTTTTCACTGTGAGAACCCCTGGTGCGTATCTGCCTGCCCCACAGGGGCCATGCAGCAGCGGGCTTCGGACGGCATCGTGTTTGTGCAGAAAGACCTGTGCGTGGGATGCAAAACCTGTGTGTCCGCATGTCCCTGGGGAGCGCCCCAGTGGAATCCGGACACGGGAAAAGTGGAAAAATGTGATTACTGCAAGGACCGGGTGGACCAGGGTCTGGAACCTGCCTGTGTCACCACCTGCACCACCGGGTGCCTGAAGTTCGGGAAAGTGGAGGAAATGACCCAGATCCGGCGGCAGCGCCATGCAGAATCTGTGGCATCCTTAGAGAACAGCAGCTTTTAAAGGAGCGTGACCCATGGCCAAAGACACCTGTCCGGTACAGTCAACCCTGCAATACCTGTCTGATCGTATTGCATCCGGTGTCCTGACAGACCCCAAGGTGCGGCGGATATGTGAATCAATCCGGATGCTGGTGGAGGAAATATCCCTGGGAGAGGCCGGGGACAGCCATATGGCCGCCATTGACGACCTGATGGCCGAATTTGAAAACAGAACCCCGGATGACACCGCAACCAAGACACTTGACCACTTGAAACACATTCTGTCAGACCGCAGGGAAGAGTTTGTCAGCCATATTGAAACCCGGAACTGCCCATCCCATGACTGCGGGGTAATTGCGCCTTCTCCCTGCCAGATGGCCTGTCCTGCCGGCATTGATGTACCCACCTATCTGGCCCTTATTGCCGAGGGGAAAGATGACCAGGCCATCGCCGTAATCCGGGAGGACAATCCTCTTCCCTGGGTCTGTGGCCTGGTGTGCACCCGGCCCTGTGAAATGATGTGTGTCAGGGGGCGTATCGACACCCCCATCTCCATCAAATTTCTCAAGGCTTTTGCCGCGGAACGGGCATTGTCGGACCGGCGGTATACCAACCCGGAACCGGCTCCCCCCAATGGAAAACGCATCTGTGTGGTGGGAGCCGGGCCGGGGGGGTTGTCCTGCGCATATTATCTTGCCCTGATGGGATACAAGGTGGAAGTGATCGAATCCCTTCCCTTTGCCGGCGGCATGCTCATGGTGGGCATTCCCCGGTACCGCCTGCCCCGGGAGGTGATTGACCGGGAAGTGGCCATGATAGAAGACCTGGGGGTGACCTTTTCTTTCAACACCCGGTTCGGCTCGGATGTCACCTATGAAGACATGAAAACCAAAGGCACAGATGCCTTTTTTCTGGCCATCGGTGCCCACAAGGCCTGGGACCTTGGCATCAAAGGGGAAACAGATTTTCCCAGGGTCATTGATGCCATCACATTTTTAAAGAATGTGGCCATAGGGGACCGCCATGCACCGGGCAAGCATGTGGTGGTCATCGGCGGCGGAAACGTGGCCATTGATGCTGCCCGCACCAGCCTGCGTCTGGGGGCCGAAAAAGTCACCATTGCCTACCGCAGATCCAGAGAACAGATGCCGGCTGATATCGAGGAAGTGGAGCAGGCGGAAGAAGAGGGCATTGCGTTTGCCTTTCTCACCATCCCCACGGAGATTACAGGCAATGATGGCAGGATCACCGGCCTTGCCTGTATCAAAGCGGAGCTGATCGCCAAAAAAGGGACGGACCGCCTGGCACCGGTTCCCATCCTGGGCAAGGAGTTTACCATCCAGGCAGATGCCGTCATATCCGCCATTGGCCAGTATGTGGATGACAGCGGCATGACCGCTTTTGATGCAGTCAACTGGACCCGCAGGGGCACCATTGAAGTGAACCATGCTTCCATGGAAACCAGTATGCCCGGGGTGTTTGCCGCAGGAGACGCGGTCTCGGGTCCTGCAACAGTAATTGAAGCCATCGGCGGCGGCAAACGGGCTGCCGAGGCCATCCACCGGCACCTCACCGGCATGCCCCAGCCCAGGATGCCCAAAATTCCGGTGCGCCGCCGCAAAGTCCCCATGATCGAAATGACGGCAGCTGAAAAAATGCGGCTTTCCCGGCCGGTCATGCCCATGCTCAATGTGGACAGAAGACGGACCACCTTTCAGCAGGTGGAACTGGGATATGATGAAGCCGCTGTGCGAAAGGAAGCCCGGCGGTGTCTGCGGTGTGATGTCTGCAGAAGGTGCGGTAAATGCGTGGAAGTCTGCCGGGACAAAATGGGTATTGATGCCCTGCATCTGGGATACCTGGATTTTGACCACCCGGTGAAAACCGATTTTCGAATGACGGCGGAAAACTGTATCACCTGCGGGGCCTGTGCAGCCAATTGTGAAAACAATGCCATGACCCTGGAAGAAAAAGACGGCAGACGGATGCTCAAACTCTGCGGCACCATCCTCAACGAGCAGGAGATTCAGACCTGTGATGCCTGTGGGGCCAGGCTGCCGTCAGCCCAGTATATGGCCTTTATTTCGGACAAAACCGCAGACCTGACCCAGAAGGCGGAGCAGCGGCTTTTGTGTAACGACTGCCAGCGCAGGCTGTCAGCGAAAAATCATGTACCGACCCGGCCTGTCAACCCAACATAAAGGAGGCTGTTATGATGTTTAAACGCGGCAATCGTGTGGAAGTGTTCCAGGCATCGACAGATGAAGCCTGGGAGCCCTATATGAATGATTTTATCGGTGTCCACGGGGTGGTGACTGATCCGGATACCTCCATCAATGATCCGGATGATCTCATAGAGGTGAGCCTCCAGGGCAAAGGCACCCACCGCCTGCCCCAGGACTGTCTCCGGATCCTTTCGGATACGCGGTAAAGGACAAGGATGGATCTCCCATGATTGAAATTTTCATTGACAATACAGCCATCCCATGCAACGAAGGCCAGACCGTACTGGAAGCTGCCCGGAAAAACAATATCAGCATCCCACACCTGTGTTTTCATCCGGCATTGAAGCCCTCGGGCGCCTGCCGGATCTGCGGTGTAGAGGTTACCTCCCCCACAGGCAGGCAGACAGTGATGCTGTCCTGCGTCCTCAAGGTAAAACCCGGGATGGTGATACGCACAGATTCTCCGCTGGTCAGATCCCACCGTCAGAAAGCGTTTGTCCGGTTATTCCGCATGGCTCCCCAGGCCCATCGGATCAGGGACCTGGCCCATAGATACCAGGTGGACCTGCCCCCGGAACCGGATGGTTGCATCCGGTGTCGGCTGTGCATCCGGGTCTGCCAGGAGATCGTCAAGGCCGGAGCGCTGAAAATGGAAAAAACCGCGGCCGGCAGCCAGGTGGTAAAAGGAGACGGCCAGTGCATCGGCTGCGGTACCTGTGCCAATCTCTGTCCCACCGGCGTAATCACGGTGACGGACCATGACAGTGTGAGAACCGTGGCCATCCAGGACCGCACCGTGGGGCAGCTCCCCCTGGAACGGTGCGAGGCATGCGGCCGCATGTATGCCACATCGGATTTTCTGAACCGGGTGTCCCATATCAGCCCGGATCATCCGGATACCAAAGAGCACCACAGCCTGTGTCCGGCCTGTGTAAAACTCATGTCCACCCGTGCTGTCACGGAAATGGCACACTTAAAAAAATGAAACCCGCGGTTTGTCTCCTCTGCCTGGCAGGGGTATGGGGTCTGCCGGCACCGGCATTTGCCATCCAGCTGCATACCGGCAATGCCGGTATTATCGCCCATCAGATAGGGCATCTGTTTTTTTTGTTTTCCATGGTGGCCCTCATGTTCACCATCAACAACCAGGGATTGATCCGGCAGAAGGGATGGCGGCTGATACAGGTTACAGCCCTGTTTTTCATCTTCTGGAACCTGGATACCCTGGCAGCCCATTTTCTGGATAACCAGATTGAAGTGGTGCGCATCGAAACCCTGAGCATAACCAGAATGGCCGTTGTCACCCAGTCCGACTCTCAGCTCCTGGCTGTGATCTACTACGTTCTCAAAATGGATCACCTGTGGTGTGTCCCGGCCATGGTTTTTTTGTTAATGGGACTGAACAGCCTGCTCAAGGACCAGAAACAACGGTCTGACAGTGCAGATGGGGTGTGACAATGACTGCCAATCTACCCATTCTGCTGGTGGATGTGCTGGGCTCAGTGGCCATGGTGGCGCTGGGGGTTTTGTCCCTGTTCAAGGCCAGGTCACTTCGGGATCTTGACCCGGACAACGTTGTATTCCTCTATTTGATCTGGATCTGTGCCGGATTCACCATATTTGCGGTATCCCGGTCCTTGAGCCATATTCTGCGGCAGTTTCTGGTGCTCACCGGCAGTGGGGACATATGGCATGATATCGGCCCCTATACCGGTGCTATCAACACCATATCCTTCATGCTGGTGGGAACGGTGACCCTGTTTTTCAACCAGAGCTGGCGCATCAATGAAAAAATCCTGTCCGCCAAACAGAAACAGGAAGATACCAGTGCCAAACTGCTGGAACTGAACCAGACCTTAGAGCAGAAGGTCGTGGAAAGAACTGAAATGCTCACCAGTTCCGAGCACAAGGCCAGGCGGATTTTTGAACATTCACTGGACACCATTATGGTGACGGATCCCTGGTTCAATATTGTTGAAATCAACCGGGCCGGGGTGGCCCTCACCGGATTTCAGAAAGCAGACATGCTGGACAAAAAAATGGGGCTCAAAGATTTTTTAACCATCCCATCTGAAAATGAGCGGATTTTCAAGCTTCTGGAAACCCATGAGTATGTCCTGAATGAAGAAACCGATTTTCTGCGTGCCGACAGGTCCTTCGTCAGGGTACTCATCACCGGGGGTGTGGACTATGGTGCTTTTGGCTGCGGCAAAACTTTTCATTTTATCATCAAGAACATCAATGATAAACGGCAGATGGAGCAGCAGATTGCCCAGGCTGACAAACTGGCGGCCTTAGGAGAATTATCCGCCGGCGTGGCCCATGAAATCAACAACCCTTTAGGTATCATCCTGGGATATACCCAGCTGATGCTCAAAAATCCCGGGGACCATGAGGAAGACCTGAAAACCATTGAAAAGCATGTGAAAAACTGTAAGATTGTGGTATCTGACCTGTTGACCTTTTCCAGAAAAGGGTCAACAAAAATGCAGCCCATTGATGTATGCAAGGTGGTGGATGATGTAATCAGTTTTCTGGGCAACCATTCCGACTTCAAAAATGTACAGGTGACATCTCCTGGTCCGTGCACAGGGCCGTTAAAGGTTTTCGGCAATGAACAGGAGCTGGCACAGGTCATTATCAACCTGATGATCAACGCCTGCCATGCAGTGGAAAAAACAGGCCGCATCCTGGTGGAAACAGGTACAGATGACCAGGACCAGGTGCTGATAACGGTGAAAGACAACGGCACCGGTATCCGGGAAAAGGATTTTTCCCGGATCTTTGACCCGTTTTTCACCACCAAGCCTGTGGGCCAGGGCACTGGACTGGGGCTTTCCGTCGGGTACGGCATTATCCGGCGGCACGGAGGAGATATCACAGCCAGAAACAGAAAAGAAAAAGGTGCTGCCTTCACCATCAGCCTGCCCCGGGCCGGGGCTGCAGACGATAACCCTGACAGGGAGAAAACCAGATGACCGCCCATATCCTGGCTGTGGATGATGAAAAAGACATGACCCGTCTGCTGAAACGCACCCTGGAATCAGAAATTGACTGCACGGTTTCCATGGCATTTTCCGGGGAAATGGCTTTAAACATACTGGAACAGGGCACCTGGGACCTGGTGATATGTGATATCCGCATGCCCGGCATGGATGGGTTTGCATTGCTGGAACAGATCAAAAACCGGTATCCGGATCTTACGGTGGTGATGCTCACCGCATTCGGCAATATCGATTCTGCCGTCACCGCCATTAAAAGCGGGGCCTATGATTTCATTGCCAAGCCATTTGAACAGGATGAAATCATTTTCAAGATCCGCAAGGCTTTAGAACGCAGCCGGCTGCTTCTGGAAAACAAACAGCTGCTCAAGGCCAGAGACAAAGACTTTTCTCCCCTGGTGGGCCACAGCCCGGCCATGGAAAAAGTGTTTGAAAAAATCGATCTGGTGGCCGGTTCCGATGTCACCGTGCTCATCACAGGAGAATCAGGCACCGGCAAAGACCTCACCGCACGGTCCATTCACCGCCGCAGCCAGCGCAGCAAAGCCGCCTTTGTTCCGGTGAACTGCCCCACCATTCCGGAACATATCCTGGAAAGCGAGCTGTTCGGTCATAAAAAAGGGGCGTTTACCAGCGCATTCCAGGACAAAAACGGATTGTTCCAGGAAGCAGACAAAGGCACGATCTTTTTAGATGAAATCGGGGATATCGGACTGTCCATCCAGACCAAGCTGTTGCGGGTGATCCAGGAAAAGGAAGTCAAGCCTTTAGGGGATACACGGGTGCAGAAAGTGGATGTACGCATCATTGCCTCCACCAACCAGGACCTCACACAAAAAATTGCCCAAAAAGAGTTCAGGGAAGATCTTTTCTACCGCTTGTCTGTCATCTCCATTGAACTGCCTCCCCTGCGGGACCGCATTGAAGACATACCCCTGCTGGCAGAGCACCTGGTGGCCAAAAACTGCGAAAAACTCAACAAACCGTTAAAGAGTATTTCTGAAAATGTCATGGGCCTGCTCTTGAAACACCCATGGAAAGGAAATGTCCGGGAGCTGGAAAACGTGCTGGTTCAGGGTATCCTCTATGCCAAGAATGCGGTGATCCGCAGGGCTGATATCCCTGTTTCCAGGACAGAACCTGACATCTGCTTTGATACCGGCCCGGACGGCAATATCATGGATATGCCTTATAAAGAAGCCAAGGAAACCATGCTCACCAGGTTCAACCATGACTATGTGGGCGCCATGCTGTCCAGGACCAGCGGCAATATTACCCAGGCAGCCAGGCATTGCGGCCTGGACCGCCAGGCATTGCAGCAGATCATGAAGCGGTTTGGTATTGATCCGGAAGATTTTCGGTAGCCATTCTTTTTGTGCAATATAATGCATGCGCCGCATATATTTTATTGCGCCGCCCCCTTTTCTTACATATGCAGATCACCCCTGCCACAAATTTCCTTTTTTCCAAAAAATCCCTGTAACCTTAAATAGTTAGAAAATAATACATCAGGGAACTGGGCCATGGCACCAATATTGCTGAATATACCACAATGTAAATGTAATGAATCGGCTTACAAAAACTGTATCCGCGTTCAAAACCCAATTATTTATTTGTATGTATCAACCAAAGGAGGGAAAATGATGGTAAACCGAACCAGGTTTTATCTTGCAACCGCGCTGATGATTGTGTTCTCTTTTGTGGCAGTGGCCATGGCCCAGACAGGGGCAGGCCTAACAACGCCTGGCATGTCGGAGAAAATGAAAACAGCCATTGCATCAAGTCTTGAAGATCCGGAAATGGCCGCAAAAACCAGGGAAATTATCACACCCGGAGATGAACCGGGATTCTTAGGCATCCCGGGAGCCCCTGACCCCAGTCTTATTCTGGGCTTTTTGTGGGCCATCTGGGTGGGCTGGATCTTTTCCACCGTGGGGGCCTTCGGCGGTATCATGGCCGGAGTGGGACATATCACGATTTTCGGCCTGGCCGATTATGCCAAATCCTTTGGCAAAGGCAACCCGGTGAACAACCTTCTCACCGACTCCATACGGGTTTCCAACCAGTGGCTGGTGGGTCTGAGCGGGATGATTTCCTCATTCAACTACTACCGCATGGGCCGCCTGGTGGCCCCCCTTGGCATATGTCTGGCCATCGGCGGCGTGGGTGGTTCGTGGCTGGTACCGGAACTGACCGCAGGCAAGATCTCCTTAAAAGATTATATCGGATTTTTCGGACTCATCGTATTTGTGCTTGGATTTTTCCTGATTTATGAAATGACCCCGAAAGGATCAGCCGGTAAAAAACAGGCCAAGGCAGCCGCCCAGGCCTTTGAAAAAGCAGCCAGAGAAAAAACCGACACCTCTGAGCAGGGCGTTAAAATCATCGAAGGGTCCTGGACCTTTATGTGGATAGCCGTGGGTCTTGTGGTACTGTCCGCCCTGTGGATCAACCTGATTTCCGCACTCAGATGGGTGCCTTACATCCTGGTGCTGGTCAGCTGGGCCATGACCTTTATGATCGGCAACATTAGGTTCACCTTTTACGGACAGGAATTTGCCTTCAAAGCATATGTGCCCATGATCGGTGGTATCGTGATCGCGGCCCTGGCATCTTTTCTGGGTGTGGGCGGCGGATTTCTCTATGTGCCTTTTCTGACTTCTGTTGCAGGGTTGCCCATGTTCCTGGTGGCCGGCACCTCTGCCCTGTGCGTGCTGGTGGGTATGATCGTGTCTATTTTTTCCTATATGGTGGGCAAAGGCGTGGTCATTGCCTGGGGATTCATCGGTGTTGAATTGATCGGTATTTTCATCGGCTCCATGATCGGACCCCGCACCTCCAAATATATTCCGGAAAAAGTGCTTAAGTGGATCTTCATCATTCTTGCGTTTTATGTGGGTATCCGGTATACTTCCAAAGGATTTCTGGGATTCAGCCTGGTACCGCCGTTTTAGTGGAAAGGTCACTGTGTATGCCTGATATATAGGGGGTATACAATATTGTTTCAACGGGTGTTCAGGGGCGGACAGCCATCCGTTCTCTGATCACCCGTTGGTTTCTGCTGCATACCCGGGGCTGGCAGATGCTGCATGTGATGCCCCCGGCAGAAACACTTTCGAAAAGATAAATATGGATTCCATTCAGGGCATACTCAATGTGATCGATCCGGTGTTGATTTATCCATACCGGCTTTTTGACAACCCCATGGCCGGATGGTGGACAGGCACCTTCTGCCTGGCGGCCTGGGCCGTGCTCATCGGAGAGATAACCATGGCCGTTGCCGGCCGGATCAACCGGGCTGCCGTATCCACCAACCTGGATGACACCATGTACTATCATGAACAATCCATGAAAGCCAAACAGGCCGGGGATGAAACAGCCTACAAAGGTATCAATAAACTGGCCAACGAGGCCTACGGCAAATCCTTTTTCCTGCTCATGGCCATGGGCATGGCCGCCCTGTGGCCGGCGTTTTTTGCTGTCGCATGGCTGGACAAACGGTTCGGGGATATCGGCTTTATCATGCCGGCCTGGACCGGGGGGCTGGAATTGAACTTTATCGCCCCCTTCATCCTGATCTATATTGCGCTGCGGGTTGCCTGGGCCAAGACCAAAAAAAAGATTCTCCCAGCTTTAAAAGCCTGAACACACCGCCTTGACATGGTAAAAACTGGTAAAATCATTTCGGCCCACAAACCCCATTTCAAGATTTATGTACCAGGCTGACACAAATGTGCTTTTGTCAGCACCCCACAGCCATTTCTGCTCCGCATCAAACACTGGTGACATGCAATGGTCCCGGCCCTTGGCCAGGGGCGCGGCAAGGGTGAGCAGTTCGTGGATGGTAGGCAGGCGCCATGCTGCATATCCCCCAAACTGCATGCTGTTCAACTGTTCCACATAAATTTCAGCCTGAAACCAGGTAACAGGAAACCAGGTGCCGGACTGCTGCCACACAAGGGCAGTATGTCTGTCATGTACCAGGCCGTTACTGGACAACAAAAAATCATTGACACCATATCGACGGGGCTGCATGAACCGGTCCAGATCAAAAAAAGCACGGGCCTGTTTCAAGGGGATTTTTTCAGGAACAGCGCGCACCGGAACAGGCTTTCTGATGTCAGATGCCCAATGCCCTGATCCCGTTTTTTCATCTTTTTCATCGCCGGATGCGGCCGGATCTGCTCCTGCCTGCCGTGCTTTTTTGGGCACATCGCCGCTTTTCTGCTCCAACCCCGCAGGCATGGAGCAGATTTTCTCTTTTTTTTCTTTCCAGGCCCGGGCCAGGTCTTCCAGGTAACGGCACATGGTATCCGCCCCCTGGAACCGTCCGGCCGGATCCGGATCAAGGGCTCTGGAAAAAAACCGGTCCCAGGACACATCCAGGTCCGGGTTCATCTGCGATACCGGAGAACCGCTCTTTTGGGGCAGCCGCCCGGTGAGCATCTTGTACAATATGATACCCGCAGAATACAGATCAGCTGTGATATTCACTTTTTCCGAATCTGCTTCCTGTTCCGGGGCTGCGTAATAAGGGGAGCCCACCCGGGTGCTTCCATGCCACTTTCGCCACTCTCCCTGGCGCCGGGACAGGCCGAAATCACAAATTTTTATTGTATCCAGATCTGTGATCAACATATTGGCAGGCTTTATATCCCGATGGATAATGCCGGAAAAATGGAGGCACACAAGGCCTTTCAATATCTGGGTGGTATAGGGTACCGCTTTTTCAATGGGAACAACCCGGGTGTCATCCTCTTCAAAGGATTCACCCATAAGGGTTCCCAGGTTATTGCAAAAATAATCCATGACATAATACAGCCGGTTTCCTGTACGCCCGAAATCCAGAATATCCACCACATGGGGATGGCGGATGGCAGCCATGGTGACGGCTTCTTTTGTGAACATGTCTTCCAGTTCTTTTCGTGGTGTAAGATCGGCCAGCAAAGGAGAAGGTTCCAGCAGCTTTAGGGCGGCAATTTTTCGGGTGACAGGATAGGCTATCTTATATACCCTGCCCATGCCCCCTTTTCCCAGCAGGCCTGTGATGGTGAATCTGCCGATTTTTTTCATCTCACTTTCTCTTTGTTATCCCTTTTTCACAGTGTCAGCACCAACAGCCAGTTTTTCCGCATATATTTTCGGGATACCGGCAGCAATAATTTTCCTGCCGGTTTCAGCAAAAGAATAACCCACCGCCCTGACAGACAATTGTCGGGTTTGCGTGTCATACACCAGAAATTTGGCTTCAGGGGTGCCGTCCCTGGGCTGGCCCACACTTCCGGCATTGATGATATATTTTTTCTTTTCATCAAGCTGGCAAATTCCGGGGACCAGTTTGTCTCTTGTCAGACAGGTGCCGTCCCAGGAAACGATACCCAGATCATGGGTATGTCCCACAAAGCAGATTGGTTCCTTTAGCCGGTCCAGCTTCTGGATCAGTTTTTTTTCCGGCACCTGGAAAAGATACAAAAATACATTTGCAGGGGGCACACCATGGACAAACCGCAGGCCGTATTTCACCAGAAAAAAGGGCAGCTGGCCGATTTTTGCAACAGCAGGCCCGGACAATTGTGACAAGGTTATTTCCAGGGCTTTCTGGGCCATGGGATTGAACCACTCCAGGCTGGCCCTGTTTTTCACAGCCATTTCATGGTTGCCCAGAACAGAGGCAATCTCGTATTTTGTCAGCAGGTCCATGACCGCCTGGGAATCCGGACCATATCCGATATTGTCTCCTAAGCAAATCACTTCATCCAGGTGCAGGTTGTGAATTATTCCCAGAACTGTCTGCAGGGCTTCAAGGTTGCCATGAATATCTGACAATACGGCAATTTTCATTGTATGGTCACCTCTTTTATCTGCATCATTTTCTTCCTGTGTCAGCCGGCCAGTTATCCAGGCCCTATTTCATTATACCGGTCCTGGGATTGTTTTTAAAGGATGATCTGGCCCGTAATCTTTACAATATGAAAATGTGGTGCTAACAAAATACATATATTTGTTTGATAGCTTCCGGGACATATTCCACATACAACCGCCAGGCTGAATACACCCTGAACCTTACATACCAGAGGGAAGCAACTGAACATTCAGAAAATAAAAATGTTATGGTCCAGAAAAAAACAAAATACCAAGCCAGTGGAATCGAAGACATTGTCCTAACAATTTTTTAACAAAATATTAAACAACAACTAATATAATTAAGGTATATTTAGCGCTTATGAATGCCTTTTGGGTACATTGTAAAGCTGTCATGCAACCTGCAAATTTTTAAAAATAAAGAAGCCTTCAATGAATACAGATAACACAACTGTCCAGGCAAAAGCCCGGTATACGACAGAACAGGCCGGACCGGAAAGCACCCCTTCCCAGAAGCGCAGCCACCGTCTGGTGGATAAGGAAAACCGGAACACTGTTGGAGAAAAAACCGTTGAAAATCCCAAAATGCGGTGCGAAGAGGTCAGTGTTTTTTATGACAACGGCGCCACCAAAGCCATAAATGCCGTATCCCTGGATATCGGTTCCAATGAGGTCATTTCCATGATCGGTCCATCCGGATGTGGCAAATCCACATTCATACGCTGTTTGAACCGTATGAATGACACCATTGACGGTTGCAGGGTGGAAGGGCGCATCTTTCTGGAAGGTAAAAATATTTATGACAAGGATGTGGATGTGGTGCCGCTTCGGGCACAGATCGGCATGGTTTTCCAGAAACCCAATCCTTTTCCCAAATCCATTTTTGACAATGTGGCCTATGGCCCCAGAATCCACGGACTTGTCACAAACCGGAGTGAGACAGAAGAGCTGGTGGAAAAATCACTGGTCCGTGCCGGTTTGTGGAATGAGGTCAAGGACCGGCTGGATCAGCCCGGCACCGGCCTGTCCGGGGGCCAGCAGCAGCGGCTGTGCATTGCCAGAACCATTGCCGTCAACCCGGAAGTGATTCTCATGGATGAACCCTGTTCTGCACTGGATCCCATTGCCACGGCCATCATTGAAGACTTGATTGATGAGCTTCGCCGGGATTATTCCATTGCCATTGTCACCCATTCCATGCAGCAGGCCTCCCGGGTATCCCAGCGTACCGCCTATTTTCACCTGGGAGATCTCATTGAAATCGGTCCCACTGAACAAATCTTCCTCAATCCCCTGCACCAGTTGACACAGGATTACATCACCGGCAGGTTCGGCTGATCCCGGACAATCCTGTCAGCAGACACTTTGGAACAGGCATAATCCAGAATACTGCCCCAGCCGAAGACCGGCTGATCAATCCGTTACTGAATGGTACAAAACAAGTCCTGCACAATCCTGTTTTACGCCAGTATATCCATTATGCCCATCTGATATTCCTTTTCTTTTTCTGTTCTCTTCCCTGGAGATCACCGGATAAAACCAGAATATGGGTATTGAAAAACTGCAGGCAAAGCCTTGTACAAACAAGGCAATGGTGATATGTCAATAAACATCTGCTACCGTTCCATTTTGACCTTTACTTCCGGCTGCAGCCAGGTTCGGGTTGAACAAATGCACAGACCAAGGATATTTCATGGCTGATATTCCTACCAGGCAGGCATTGATGCAGCGTATCAATGATTTGGAAAAAGAGACTGCCCAGCTCCAGGACACCAAACAGAATCTGCAGCAGAATCTGCGTGATATGATTTTTCTCAAATCTCTCGGTGATCAACTCAGCAGAAGGCTTTCCGTTGATAATGTTGCCCGGTCAGCCGTTGATGGCATATGTGATCTCATGCCTGCTGATCTTGTCATCTTTTTTTTGCGGGAACAGGACCAGCTGCATCTGGTTTCACAAAAATATACAGATCACCGGTTCCGTCACAGGCATGAGGACACACACAAGGTGGGGCACTGCCTGTGCGGCCTGGCTGTCAAAGAAAAACATCCTGTTTATGCCGTTAATATACATACAGATGTCCGGTGCACCTGGAACGAATGCAAAAAATCCGGTCTGACCGCTTTTGCGGCACTGCCCCTTTGTATCGATGATGCGGTTATCGGTATCCTGGGACTGGCATCAGCCTGTGAATATGATTTCCAAAACCACGCCATCCTTCTTGAAACCGCGGCAAACCAGATCGCTGTGGGACTTCAGAACGCATTGTATTACAACCGGATTCAGGAGCATGCCCAAGAGATGGTGCTGGAGATCCAGGAAAAAAAACGGGTGAAACAGGTGTTGGACGACTCCATCAATTTTACCGAAGCGGTTCTGGACAGCATCCCTGATGTGATCGGTGTACAGGACAAAAACCACCGGATCATACGATACAATACAGCAGGGTATGCGTTTCTTGGACGTACCCCTGAAAATGCCATCGGCAGAAAATGCTTTGAACTGATCGGCCGGGTGTCGCCGTGCCGCACTTGTGCCACAGCAGAAGTCTACAAAACCAAAAAGCCGGCCCAGGTGCAAAAATATGTCACAGATATGGATAAATGGCTGGATGTCCGGGCCTATCCCATACTTGATGAAAACAATCAAATTGCACAGGTTATTGAACATTTGCGGGACATCAGCAGGGAAAAGCAGGCTGAAATACAGCTTCGGGAATCCCATGAAAGGCTGATCGCTGTATTGAACAGTATTGATGCCACCATCTATGTGGCGGACATGGAAACACATGAAATTATTTTCATGAACAGACACATGATAGAAAGCTTTGGAAAAGACAGCATCGGTGACATCTGCTGGAAGGCATTCAGAAATGCATCCGGGCCCTGTCCGCACTG
This sequence comes from Desulfotignum sp., assembly GCA_036351635.1. Classification (GTDB taxonomy): domain Bacteria; phylum Desulfobacterota; class Desulfobacteria; order Desulfobacterales; family Desulfobacteraceae; genus Desulfotignum. Next base: position 47,075 of record JAZBPL010000036.1, on the reverse strand, counting down.
CACCAACGACAAACTGATCGATGAAAACAACAATCCCACCGGTGTCTGTGTATGGCAGGACCACAATCCCGTCACCGGTAAATTCTACGTCAACCATGACCGGGCCATAAAATGGACTGACGGCCGCATAGTAAAACTGCAGGTGGCAACCGATATTACGGATCACAAAAAAATGGAAGAACAGCTGCGTCAGGCCCAGAAGATGGAAGCAGTGGGAACACTTGCCGGCGGGGTTGCCCATGATTTCAACAACATGCTGGGCGTAATTTCCGGTCACGCAGAACTGGCCCTGAAAAAAGCAGACCCGGAAGACAACCTATACAGGGATCTTATGCAGATCCACAGTGCAGCAAACCGGTCTGCTGGCATCACCCGGCAGTTACTGGCATTTGCCAGAAAGCAGACCATTTCCCCCAAAGTGCTGGATCTCAACGATACTGTAAAAAAAATGCTCAAAATGCTGGGGCGGCTCATCGGAGAGGACATTGACCTGCTCTGGGAACCTGCAGAAGATGTGTGTACGGTGAACATGGATCCCTCCCAGATAGACCAGATCCTGGCCAACCTGTGCGTGAATGCCAGGGATGCCATTGCAGGCGTGGGCAGGATTACCATTGAAACCGGCAACATCCGATTTGACCAGACATATTGTGATACCCATGCCGGATTTGTTCCCGGGGAATTTGTCCTGCTGGCAGTCAGTGACAATGGCTGCGGCATGGACCAGATAACACAAAAAAACTTGTTTGAACCCTTCTATACCACCAAAAAGCCGGGGAAGGGCACCGGACTCGGGCTGGCAACTGTTTACGGCATTGTCAAGCAGAACAGCGGTTTCATCAATGTCTACAGTGAGACCGGCATGGGAAGCACATTCAGAATCTATCTGCCCCGGCACACCGGTGTACCAGGCAGAATAACGGAGGAATCAGTTTCTCCCATGCCATTGGGCAAAAAAGAAACCATCCTCATCGTGGAAGATGAAGCCACGATTCTGGAAATGCTCGAATCCATGCTGGAAAGTCTGGGGTACACCCCGCTTAGCGCGGACACTCCCGGCCGGGCCATACAGATTGCCAGGGAACATACAGCCCCAATTCATCTGCTTATGACCGATGTGGTCATGCCGGAAATGAATGGCAGGCATCTGGCTGAAAAGATGGCAGATATCTGTCCGCAGCTAAAAATCGTTTTTATGTCCGGGTATACTGCCAACGTTATTGCGCATCAGGGGGTGCTTCATGAAGATGTGCATTTCCTTCAGAAACCCTTTTCCATGGAAGACCTTGCCAAAAAAATTCGAAAAGTCCTGGACGAATAAGCAGCGGTAACAAATTCACGGAAAATTTTCCAAAAATTCACGATGGAAAAAATTAACTTTAAAAGAAAAGAGAAATATGGGAAAATATTTCTTTTAACATAGTGGAATACGGCTGAAACAGGCATCTGAGAGCAGCCGGTAAAGAGGATATTCCCATGAGTGAACAACGGATGCGAAAACTGTTTGAAAAACGGGTTCCCGGATTGTTTTATATTATATTCATCTTTGCCGTGGTTGAATTCGGAATTCTGATGATCTGCGTGGTTTCAGCGGCAAACCAAACCCTTGTCAGGGTGTATGATACAGACAGCACAATGGTGTATGAAGATTTTTACAGTGCTGATGCTTTGACTGAATTCAAGCTGGTCTCCGGGATAAAGAATTTCAAAGATGAGGGATTTGTGGTCACGCGGGTGCTGGTTGACAATAAATTTCCTACCAGGACCTGGATCGCTTTATCCATATGCATTCCCCTGGCATTGATCCTGTTTGTCGTATTTGTGGTCAGGGTATATGAGGATCTGTTTCATCTGAAAAAAAACCAGCCTGAACCAGAAACAAAAGACAGCCGGGAGTTCGGCTTTGAAGAAACCAGATTTGAAAAACTGTTTTCAACCCTGGGGCGTTTGAACATCTATTCATTGGGGGCCACCGTCATTGTAGTGGCATTTCTTTACTGGACAGTGCCGGACCTGCTGGTATATATCGGCAAAATCAGTTATCAGACCATTTCTGAACTCAAATGGATCCTTTTGTGCATGGTCCTGCTTGGCGGTGCTTACTTTATTTTCAAGACGTTTTTATCCTACCGAACAAAGATAAAAATCATCCAGCAACAGTCTGAAATCCAGAAAAATCGGGACCGCCTGGCAATAGAGGCACGATTCGGGACCAAACTCCTGAAAGACCGGCATGAATGATGCGTACAGTTTTATGCAGTCTCCGTGTCTGAAGAAAAAGGAAGGGCAGGTGCCGGAGGCGACCATCTGTCGTTGACATGAATCAGCCAGTGTTCCGGCGGCAGCTGTTCCAGCAGGGGCACCTCACCCAGCCATCTGCGGTACCGCTGCCATCGGGAGACCTCCAATGCCCCCCTGGGCACCCGCAGCGATCCGTCTGATGCCAGTTCTCTGAATTTGAGGCGGGTACTCCTGACTGCAGCACTGCTGCTGTTGATCAGTATATCTGGGCCGTCAATGTGCATGCCATACTGACGGGCGTTCCTTGCAAAATGGGTTTTGTCAAAAAGCACAAAAGCACTGGCGGTCAGACCGTCCAAGCTATCATAGACATCGCTGAGAAATGCCAGTGTCTGTTCCAGATCCAGGTCCGTGGAGCTGGGAAGGCCGAAAATCATCAGTCCCAAATTGGAAATGCCTGCAGCAGCCGAATCCTTCAGCACGGTCTGGATATCCCGGACACAGGTGCCCTTGTTGACCAGGTCCAGCAGCCGCTGGGAACCGGATTCAATACCCCAGCCGATCCACCGGCAGCCGGCGGCGGACCAAAGGGCCAGGCGGCCGGGGGTGCAGTCGGCTGTGGGTTTGCCCAAGATATGAAAAGAGATCTTCTGCCCCCTGGCCAGAATCTCTTCACAGATGGCATCCATGTCCCGGGGCAGGATATATTCATCTGCTGAATAAAAATGACAAACCCCCAGGGTTCTTTGATATTCAGCCAATTCCGACACAAATGCCTCAACCGGTTTTCTGCGATAGCTGCTAAAGGAAAAGTTATGGGAGCAGAACCGGCATTTGCGCCAGGCACACCCCCTGGAAAACAGTACGGGCAGCACCGGGACAGGATTGAAATAGGCCTCCAGGGGCAGCTGTGAAAAATCAGGGGGGGCAAGATCCTTGAGGGAAATGGTCCGGGGACTGGGATTGCTTCGGATCTCATCTCCCTGCCTGAACGTCAGCCCTGGAATATCTGAAAATGGTACACCGGTACAAAGTGCGGCCACTGCATCTTCCCCTTCACCGCAGACAACGGCATCAATTTCAGGGACTGCGTTTAACAGATCCTGCACCGACAGGGCCGACATCATGGCACCGCCCATCACCACCCGGCACCGGGTGCCGGATTTTTTACCCCCTGACTCCCTGAGGGTGCGGGCCAGGGCAGCGGCAAAGGGAACCTGTTCGGGAAAGAGTACGGAAAATCCCACCAGTTCGGGATCAGATGCCAGAATCTGCAGGGTGTAGCTGTTAAGCAGTGATGAAAAGAGGGTATCCGATTCCCCGGTGGCAAGAAAGGTTTCAGCCTGGCGGCACAGCAGAGACATCTGTCTTCTGAGACGATCCCATACCGGTTTGATTGAAAGGGTCTGCCCGGGATCCAGAAAGGTGCCTGTTTTGCCACCGACAAAATCAAGCAGGTCCTGTCCCCGGGGATCAGCGTTGGCGAGCCGTCTCCAGGTGTCAATATTCAGATCAGCCAGCCGGACCCCGGCATTGGGCACGGTCGATGCAATGAACGCTGCCAGTGAAGCAATTCCCAGGGGCACATATGTGGCGCTGGCCCTGGGCGGAAAAACAAGGACCACGCGCATCCGGTCGATCTCCTGTTACCATATCCATTTACATTGTTTGAAAAGTTTGAAAAATCTCTTTTCGGGAGCGTTATTTTTTAGCACCTTTTCAACGGGAATTCAAGCCGTAAATCAGGCGCCTGCAGGGCAACATGAAGATTTGTATACGCACAGTATCATAAATCATGGACTTTGCATTGCGAAATCGTGATCAATATGCGATGATTATTGAAAAAAGGGAGCGTGGAGATGATGCGTTACTTATTCATACTTCTGACCGTATTTTTTCTGGGGTTTCCTTCATCTGGCCCGGCAAAGACCATTTTGACCGGCGCCCCGGCCATGACGTACCTTAACAGGGTGGTTCTGGATAGCAATGACAGGCCTGTGAAGGGAAAACGCCTTCTGTTTGATTTGGATGAGAGGATTCGTGATGTGATTGAAAGTCCGGAAGGGTGGCTTTATGTATCCACAGACAGCGGCCGGATTCTGCGCATTAAACCTTCTTCCGGGTAACAGAAAAGGCGAGAAGAAAAAATCCTTACATAGCAGGAGACGATATGAAAACACAACTGATAACAGGTTTGGTGCTGCTGCTTTTGATGGCGGCAGGCTGTTCCCGGATTCAGGTAAGTCAGGATTACGATACACAGATCCAGTTTCCAAATATGCAAACCTATGCCTGGAAATCCTTGTTGAATAAAAAAAGTGATGATATCAGAGAAAACAATCCCTTACTGCACAAACGGTTTCGAGAAAACATAGACAGGGTATTGAAGGAAAAAGGGTATGCCCGGAAAAGCAATCCTGATTTTCTGGTGCACTACGAATATTCCATAAAGACCAGAATCCATTCAGAACCTTATACCACAGGGTTTGGCTTCGGCTACGGCCCATATTACCGCTATGGCGGTGTTAACATCATGTCAGCACCGAAAGTGTATGAATATGATGTCGGCATGCTGGCCATTGACGTGTATGATGCCGGGTCTGACACACTTTTGTGGCGGGGTATGGGATCAGAAGAAATTGCTTCTCACCCCACCCCTCAAAAGACCTCGGAAATAGTCAGGCAGCTCGTGGAAGCCATACTCGAACAGTTTCCGCCGCAATAGGAAAGATTGGCCCGACATTGAAATATATCGGCATTGACGGATGCAAAGGCGGGTGGTTTTATGTCTGGCTGGATGACGGCCAGTCCTGCGGATGCGGTATTCTTGAAACCATTGATGCACTTACCGGCCTGGTGAACAGCACCGATACCACCCTGATCGACATGCCCATCGGACTGAAGGAGGCCGGTTTCCATGAACGGCAGTGCGACAGGGCTGCTCGCAAACTGCTAAAAAAAAGGGGTTCCAGTATATTCCCTGCTCCCTGCCGGCAGAGCCTGCAGGCAGATGACTACCTGTCAGCCAGTAATATCAATTTCACCGTTACCGGCCGCCGGTTGTCCAGACAGACCTATTTCATTATGACGAAAATCAGGGAACTGGACCGTTTTATGGAAACTGACGGCAGGCAGCTGGATATCCATGAGTTTCATCCGGAACTGGGATTTCTGGCCCTCAACCGCTTTGTTCCCCTAAAATTTTCCAAAAAGACAGAAGCCGGCAAGCAGGAGCGGCAGCATATTTTATCCAGATATACGCCATCATGCGAGGCCGTCATCACCCGGGCAAAAAACCGGTTTCTACGCAGACAGGCCGGGGTGGATGATATCCTCGATGCCCTGTGCGGGGCGGTCAGCGCTTTGTTCAGGGATCATTTCATTTTTTTGCCGACAGTCCCCGAGACTGATCCCCGGGGATTGACCATGCAGATCGTGTATGCCGGCCCTGGTATATCCTGTCCATAATCAAATTAAGGGCCGTCACACCATGGATGTCAACCCCCAATATATTAGTTATGGCATGAAAGTTGCTGTTATTGAAGTCAGGCCGGCTGACCGGATAAGGAACATACTGATACCAACAGGAGGAAACAGATGACATCATTGATTTTATATGCCAGTCAATCAGGAAACACCCAGACACTGGCAAAGGCCGTTTATGACAGCATCGAAGGTGAAAAAGAGATCTACCCCATTGATCAGGCCCCGTCCCATGTCCTTGATTATGATCTGGTGGCAGTGGGATTCTGGCTCCAGGCGGGCAAGCCCGATCCCAAAACCGAAGCTTTTCTGAAAGAATGCAAAATGGATGCAAAGGTTTTCCTGTTTGCGACCCATGGGGCAGCCCAAGGGTCAGATCATGCCAGAGCTGCCATGGATTATGCCGTCAGCCTGTTGAACGGGGCTGAGGTTGTCGGGACCTACTCCTGCCAGGGGGAGGTCAATCCAAGGGTGCTGGAAAAGGTGAAGCAGAAAGATACGCCCCCGCCCTGGATTGATGACGCAGCTTATGCCGTTGGACACCCAGACAACGCTGATATCGCTGAGTTGAAAGCAGTGCTGGAAAAATCGGTGCGGTAACCGCATCCAGGGACGATACAGATCCGGCCGGCACCGAACCTGTTACCGGCAACGATTGACCGGCAGGTGGCGTTACCATAACGCTACCTGCCCGGGTAACACGGCCTGATTTCACAGGAAAGGAGAGATGAAATGGAAAACTTGTCTTTTGAAAATACCGCCATTGTGGCCTGCGGCACCATGCGCCTCGAACTCAACTATCTCAAGGACCAGGGATTTCTGGACACCCCCCACCTGTTTTACACCACCCCCGGGCTTCACCAGGACATCCATGAACTGGAACGGCAGCTGATCCGTTTCATCAAAAAGGCAAAAGACAAGGCCCACAAGGTCATTGTCGTTTACGGCGGCAAATACTGCTATGTCAATGCGGACAATCCCACACGCCTGATGCAGACCATTATTTCCGAACAGGGGTTGGATGTCACCCGGGTGGAAGCGACCCACTGCATGAACATGCTGGCCAGCGACCAGGAAATGGAACAGATCAGACAGGAGATGGCCGGCGGTGAACCGGTCTGGTTCATGACACCCGGATGGGTAAAGTACCGGACCCAGGTTTTCAAGGGATGGGACAAAGGGATCGCCAATGAAAATTTTCCGCGCCATACCGGCGGTGCCATTGTGCTGGACGGGATCGGCTACCTGGACCAGTATATGGCCGAATACCCCGAAGAGTTTCTTGAATACTGTGACTGGATGGGCATTCCCATGCAGGCATATCCCATCACCCTTGACCGGTTTAAAGGGCTGCTCACCGACCAGCTGAAAGTGCTGACCGACCGGTCTGGATAGCGGCCCTGCCGGTTAAAATATTCCTGATATCCCCGGGAGCGGTCCCGGGGATATAAAGGTGATTCAATACAGTTTGAAATTCAGGCTGTCCTGCATCAGTTTAAAATACTTATCCAATGAAAAGATTTCGCTGTTGTTTTGAATGGCGTTTTGAACAATGATCAGATCTGGAATACCGATCCCGTTAATGCCGTTTTTCAGGCAGATAAACTGAAATGACTGAATTTGTTGCCAGTCTATGGACATTGGCAGCCTGACCACTTCATTGATGATGTCAATCAGGGCTGTCTGGTTCTGAAGTCTGAGAAAAGGGATCAATTCGGTCAGGATCAAATCATTGACAAAAACGAGATTGCTGTCAATCAGATGGTCCAGTTCATCAGTCTGATTTCCGGATCTAAAATAATCTATCCAGACTGAAGAATCGATCAGTACCCTCATTTACGATTTCTCAGGATATCAAGATCCATGTCCAACGCAACCTTGCCTTTGAATTTTTTCAAGGCGGAAATTTTTGATTTCCTTACAAGGTCTTCTAAGGCAACGGTAATGACTTTTGTTTTTGTTTTGATATTTGTTGCCCGCATAGCTTCATTCACCAGATCTTCAGGTAAATCCAAAGTGGTTCTCATGGCACACCTCCATATGCATAAAAATAACAAACAATGCATAATCTGTCAACCAGAAGTCAGTGCGCCGGTTCGCCATGTCTGATATACCCATTTGGATACTCAGGAATTATCCCGGCTGGTTTTTTTTTCGATGTTCCTCGATAAACTGCCGCACCCGCTCTTTGGGCTGAAAAATGCCGAAATGACCTTCACACAGAATATCAGCATCCAGCGCCAGCAGTCGCGCAGAATCTCCATCCGGACATCGGTGACGCTGCTGTCCCCGGCCCACAATTTATGCCACCAGTCAGCTGTTTTGAAACTGCGGCACCCATCCTCCCAGAAAACCTTGCCGTTGGCCTGGGGCCGGGTAAGATGGTCCGGGATGACATCCCCCATCTCCTGCATCAGTGCCGGCATCACTATCCCCAGCATCCCGCCGGGCTTAAGAAACCGGCTCAGGTAACCCAGGTACAGCACATCAGTACCAAAATACTGGTAGGCATCAATGGACACCACAGCATCGAAAAATCCTGCCGGAAAGGGCAGTGCCTGAATGAAAAAGTGATTATCAACATTTTGCCGGCCTGTAAAGGTCTATTACACCAAATCCTGAACAGAAAGGAATCCGATTTTCTATAATAGCGCCATCCCCTTGCCAAACAGCAGATGACCCGTTAAGATTGTATTCAAATGAAAAATGGGAAAAGGAGGTTCTCATGGCTGTTTATCTGGTGCAGCACGGAAAAAGCCTGTCAAAGGAAAAAGATCCGGCAAAGGGGCTGTCTGAAACCGGCCGGCAGGAAACAATGAAAATTGCCGACGTGGCCCGGATGTATAAGGTACCGGTATCAAAAATCGTGCACAGCGGCAAGACCCGGGCCGAACAGACTGCACGGATTTTCAGGGATATTTTGAAGAAGGATACACCCTTGGAGCAGTTGGACGGCATCGGTCCGCTGGATGATGTCACCGGCTTGGGATCCCGGATTGATCCGGCATCCAATATAATGATCGTGGGGCATCTCCCCTATATGGAGCGGCTGGTATCCTTTCTGACGGGCGGGAGTCCGGAGCTCCAGGTGATCCGGTTTCAGAATTCAGGCATTGTGTGTGTGGACAGCGAAGAGAAAAACTGGTTCATCAAGTGGACCCTGAATCCGCACATCGGATGACCTGAGCAGCTCGGTGCACCGGAGGATCACCTGGTTGATGTCGGTTTGGGTCAGGTCCAGGGTCATGGGTTTGGCAAAATCCAGGATCCGGTGCCGGTGCCGGTCCAGAAAAATGTTCCAGAAAAATGGCCCGGCTTTCATGGTACCCGGTGATGGTACGCAAATGAGGTCATGGCATCATCCTGCGGTTTTTTCGGTGATTTTGCGCACCTCACTGTCTCTGACCTCCCGGCGCAGCAGCTTGCCCACCTTGGATTTGGGCAGCATGTCCCGGAACTCCACATATCCCGGTACCTTGTAGGAGGCCAGCCGGTCGGCGCACCACTTTATCAGCTCCACCCCGCCCACGCCCCGGGCATCTTCCTTGAGCACCACAATGGCCTTGATGCGTTCTCCTGTTTTCTCATCAGGCACGCCGATGACACAGGCATTTATGACAGTGGGATGGTCCTGGAGCACCGCCTCAATTTCCGATGCCGACACCCGGTACCCCTTGTGCTTGATGATATCTGCAGACCGTTCCATGTACAGCAGTTCGCCGTCCGGCCGGCAGGACACATAATCCCCCATGCGGCAGTACACCTTGTCATTGACCTTGATATAGGTTTTCTGGGTCTCATCAGGCTTGCCGTAATATTCTTTCAATGCATAGGGAGAGGACACAAACAACTCTCCGCTTTCCCCGTGTTCCACACATTCCAGCGTCACCGGATCCACCACCATGCATTCCCGGCTCTGCAGGGGGTATCCAATGGAACCTGAAGACGGTTCAGTCCCGATTTTGCTGTAGGTCACATGGCCCACCTCCGTGGACCCGTACACCTGGTAAATGGGCAGGCCGTAAGCTTCCTTGAACCGGTTCATCACCTTGCCGGGCAGTACATCCCCGCCGCAGAAACAATACTGCAGAGAGGATAGATCATACTGCTCCACCCGGTCGTTTTCCAGGATCATGCGGTACAGGGCAGGCACCCCGAGAAACCACCGCACCCGGTATTGCTGGATGGATTCCAGGATGGCATCCACCTGGGGCTGGGGCATGAGTACCACCATATTGCCTTTGTTCAGGCCGATGGCCATGAAAAATCCCAGGGCCATGATGTGGAACAGCGGGTTGATGGCAATATACACATCTTTGCCTTCTTTCAGATGCTCTCCTGCCACATCAAAAGTGACATCATTAATATAGGAGGTGGCGCCGATATGGTTGCCCGGCACCCCCTTGGGAAATCCGGTGGTCCCACCGGTGTAAAGGATATAGGACAGATCCTTCACAGGATCGAGCATGGGCCTGTCTGTAATGGGAGCCGCCTTGAGCACAGCGGTGAAAGGCACCACCTTTTCATCATAGGTCACCCGGCCCGAGGGCACCTTGTCCAGGATCACCCCCATGGCACGCTTCCACACCGGCAGAAGATCAGTGAGGTTGGTGACAATGGCCTGTTTCAAACCAGTCTGACCGAAGGTTTCCTGGACATACCCGTAATTGGTGTCCATGCAGATGATGGTGTCAGCGCCGGAATCATTGATCATATAGGCGATTTCATGGGAGGTGTAAATGGGTGACACCGGGACCATGACCGCCCCGGCCTTCTGGATCCCCAGAAAGGCGACGATCCACTGGATACAGTTGGGGATATACAGCAGCACCTTGTCCCCTTTGGCCACCCCCAGAGATTGCAGGCCTCCGGCAAACCGCTCACTCATATCCCGCAGCCGGCGGTAGGAAAACCGTTCTCCCAGGTACACCACAGCAGTGTTGTCCGGGTAGGTGTCGCTCATGAGATCAAACCGCGAATAGGACAGTTCTTTTTCAAGGGGTATTTTATCGACCATTGGTACTCCTTATTATGACACACCAAAATAGGCGGATTTCACATCCGGGTTGTCCATGAGTTCTTCTCTGGTGCCTTCCATGACCGCGGCCCCGTTTTCCAGGATATAGGCATAATCCACAATGGGGAACACCGGTCTGGCATACTGCTCGGCAACGATGATGGAGATATCGCTTTCCTCCTGGATCTTTTTAACGGCCCTGATCAATGTGGCCTGCATCAGCGGACTCAGTCCCAGCAGGGGTTCATCCAGCAGCAGCACCCTGGGCTGGGCCATGAGGGCCCGGCCGATGGCCACCATCTGCTGCTCTCCCCCGCTCAAAAATCCGGCCAGACGCTTTTTGAGTTTTTCCAGGGCGGGAAACAGGTTCATGACAAAAGCAAGGCTTTTCTTTGCCTGTTCCTTGGTGGCCAGATACCCGCCGATGCGCAGGTTTTCCATGACAGAGCTTTCCTTGAACAGCCGCCGTCGTTCCGGACAGAGTACAATCCCGGCCCGGGCACGGCTGCTGGGTTTCATGTCCATGATGTCTTCTCCCTGGAACAAGAGCTGCCCGGTGAGGGTGATCCGCTCGCCCCCGGCCATTTTTTCTTTTTTCCGGATATCCAGCATAATGCCGGACAGCGAATACATCAGCGTGGACTTTCCTGCGGAATTGGCACCGAACACACCCACGATCTGGTTGTCCCGGCAGGAAATGCTGATATTGTTCAATGCCAGCATGTTTTCGTAAAACACCATGAGATCCGTGGCCTCAAGCATAGGTCATCACCTCCTCCATTTTTTCAGACCCGAAATAGGCTTCTTTGACCCGTTCGTCCGCCATGACCTCATCCGGGACACCTTCCACCAGTTTTTCCCCGAAATTGAGGACCATGACCCGGTTGGCCACCTGAAACAGCTCCCGCAGGCGGTGTTCGATCATCACAATGGTGATGCCTTCATCCTGGAGCCGTTCGATCAAGGGAACCATGGAGGCGATTTCACTCATGGAAAGCCCTGAAAAAATCTCGTCACAGATGATGACTTCCGGCTGAAGTGCCAGGCACCGGGCCAGTTCCAGGCGCTTAAGATATCCTGTGGGCAACGTGGAGGTGGTTTTAAAAGGAATATAGGAATCCCTTTCAAACCCGATTTCCTCCAGGATATCAATGGCAATGGTCTTGCGGTCACCAAGGGTGCCGCCGCCCCGCCATCCGCCGGTGCGGCGGGCCCTGGGAGAAAACAGCGGGATCACCAGGTTTTTGAATGCCGGCAGGCTGTAGTAGGGCCGCATGATCTGGAAGGTCCGGGTTACCCCCATATCCGCAATTTTATGGGCTTTTTCCCCGGTAATATTTTCTCCTTTAAAATAGATCCGGCCCGATGTCAGGGTGATAAACCCGGTAATGGAGTTGACAATGGTGGTTTTGCCCGATCCGTTGGGACCGATTATGCCCAGGACATCTCCTTCAAACACATCCAGGTTGACGTTTTTTAATGCGGTTACCCCGCCAAATACTTTGGAAACATTTTCCATGCGCAAAATGGGCTGGTCCTGTCTGGTCTGCTTGTTCATATCTGGGTCCACCTTTCAATCTGTTCATATTTTCTTTTGGCAAACGCCATGATGCCGTCGCTGCGGAACAATATGAACGCCACAAGCAGCGTGGCGTAAAACACTATGCGCAGTGTACCAAAATCGCGCAGCAGTTCCGACACCGGCACCAGTATGAGACACCCGATCACCGGACCCACCAGGGTACCGGCCCCGCCGATCACTGTGGCGGCAATGGGCAGGATGGAAAAATCCAGGGCAAACTGGGAGATGCCCGACCACATGTAGATATGGGTCAGGCAGGCCCCGGCCAGACATCCCATGGCCGAGGCAATAAATACGGCCATGGCCTTGTAATGGGTGATGTTGATGCCCGAAGCCCGAACAGCCTGGTCATTGTCCATCACCGCCGTAAATATCAGCCCCATGTCCGTGGTCACCAGCCGCCGCAGGCCGAACACGAATACCAAAAGGATGCCCACCACAAAATACTGCTCTGTAAATGCGGAAGGAAAGCTGTCAATGCCCAGGATCCCGTCGGTGCCGCCGAACAGGTCGAATGCCTCGATAATCCGTGCCATGAACAAGGGATACATCAGGGTGACAATGGCAAAATATACGCCTCTCAAGGGCAGGCAGGGCAGCAGGAGCAGGGTGCAGAACCCCCCGCCGGCAATGGCGGCCAGCGGGATGGTCACCAGGGGCGGCATCCCGAAGTACGCATTGAAAATCCCGGCGATATACCCGCCCACACCGATGAAAAATGCCCCGCCCAGACAGACCAGCCCCACATAATGGGCCAGAAAGTCAAAACTGATGGCCACCATGGCATAAATGCAGACAATGGAGATGACCCGCTGCCAGTAAAGGCCCGGCATGAGAAGCGGCAATGCCAGCAGCCCTGCGATCAGAATAAACCGGGGGGCGATCAGGTAGGCCATTTCCCGCCAGGACATCAGGGCGTACAGCCCGTCGGACCGGACCTTGATGCCCCGGTCGATGCGTTCTTTTCTTCTGTTTTCTTTGCTCATACCCTGTCCTCCAGTTCCTTTTGCTGGCCGAACAGGCCGGACGGTTTCAGGATAAGGGTCAGAATAATGGCCATAATGGCCACCACCATTTGAAAATGGGACCCCAGGAACACCACACTCAGAATCTGGGCATACCCGATGATAAAGGCGGCAAAAAACGCCCCCATCCAGGAGCCCAGCCCCCCCACAATGCACACGGCAATGGACATGATCAGCACATGGTACCCGGATTCCACCACAATATTACCCAGCGGCAGGATGGCGATGGCCGCCACCCCGGCCAGGACCGCGCCGAACCCCATGGCCAGCATGGCCATGAAATCGGAATCGATGCCCAGCATGAGAGCGGCCCGTTCATCCTGGGCCATGCCCTGGAGGGCCAGGCCCAGTTTGGTGAAATGGGTGAACACCCACAATCCCGCCACCAGCAGGATGCCGATCACCACCATCACAATGCGGTGATAATCCACCGGCACCCCGCCGATGACCACCATGCCTTCCATGAACACGGGCAGGGTATAGGTCATGCCCCGGAAACCGCCGTAGCGCAGGCCCTCCAGAATGGCCAGGCCGATGGCATAGGAGCTGATGATTTCCGAGATGTTCATGCCCCGCACCCGGATCAGGACCAGGCGGTACATGAGAATGCCCAGAATCCCGTTGACGGCAAGGGACAGCACAATGGCGAGCCCATAGGGGAGGCCCAGTTTCTGGAGCAGCGTCCAGGTAACGAACCCGCAGATGATATACAATGCACCATGGGCGAAATTGGGCACCCGGCTGATGCCGTACACCATGGCGAACCCCAGGCCCATCAGGGCCAGGGACACGGAATTGATGGTCCCGTAGACAAGAATTTCCATAACACAACTTTCCCCGGTTCAAGGGTCAAAAGAACAGTAAATCCGCCGAAAAGATTCGCCTGTTATTTCATCCAGGGCGGCAGCAGAATTTCCCCCATGGCAATGCTTTTGGGATACACCACCACCCGTTTGCCGTCCTGCCACTGGAGGATGGAGCCCACCGCCCCTTCTTTGGGATCTGTGGATGGAATCACCTGGTGGGTTTTGGGGTCAAACCGGAGCCGGCCGTATACCCCCATCATATCGATCTGCTCCAGGGCGGTGACCACCTTGTCCGCATCGATGGTGCCGGCCCGCTCAATGGCATCCTTGAGGGCATATACCGCCATGTAGGATGAGGAAGACCCCAGGCCTTCGGGTTCCACCCCCCATTTTTTTGCATAGGCGTTGTAGAATTCCATGGTCCAGGGGGTGGCTTCGGACGGGGCGTTGCCCGCATTGACCACGTTGCACAGGGTGTATTCCCCCTTGCCGTCGGTGGCATCCCAGAACCCGGGCTGTTCCGCTGCCGCCAGGGTGGAGCCGAAGGGCAGGGCCGGGATTTTCAGGTCATACCACTGCTTGAGCAGGATGGCGCTTTCCGGCATGTCCATCCAGATGTTGATGATCTCGGCCCCGGTGGATTTCGCCTTGAGCAGTCCCATGGAAAAATCGGTGGCACCTGTGGGATAAATTTCGGTGCCCGTGACTTCAAACCCCTTGGAGCCGGCCACCTTGCCCATGACCTCTGCCGCACCCCTGGCATGGGATACATCCTGGGCCATGATGAACACCTTGGTCAGGCCGTATTTTTCCTTGAGATCAGCAAAGTTGGCAATGATTTCGCCGATGAGATTCACGGCTTCCCCGTGGATTCGGAAAGCGTATTTGAATTTGTCGTAATTGGCTTCCACGGTCTTGTGATACTTGGGGGTGAGCACCCCGGAGGTGACAATGGACACCCGTTTGTGTTTGGACAGCAAAGACATGGCAGCCAGGGCCGCTTCGGACCGGTTGGGACCGCCCACGATGAAATCCGCATTCTTGTTGAGAATCAGCCGTTCCACCGCCATGAGGGCCTCGCTCACCGGCACGCCGGGTTCCAGATCCCGGGTGTCGATCACTTCCACGGCAAAGGGGCGTTTTTCACTGCCCACTGATACACCCCCTTGGGCATTGATTTCATCCACTGCCAGCCGGATACCCCGTTCCGCATCCCAGCCGTAAAGATAGGCAGTGGACAGCGGAGCCCCCAGGATAATGGGTTTGGCAGCAATCGCATTACCGGACCATAAAATCATCCCCACTGTTACAAGAAGGACAAACCAGAAACCTGACCTGATACGTTTCATACCTTTTTCTCCTTATGCTTAAAACGTATCATGATTGATACGTTTTTTCTGGCCCTTATTTTCCATGCACAATGGGGAAAATCAGCAGGAGGCAACGTTCCGGTTGTAATCAATCATCGCATGCAGTGGTAAAATTTATTGTGCAATATGGTTTTGTTTTAGCAAATAATATGCCGCAATTGGTTGAATAAATCAAATAAAATAAATTCTCTTCATGTGCAAGGTACCCGGTCATTTTCTGTTATACAATCAGGTGAGATATCCTTATCACAGTGCCTCATTTAAAATTTGCGTTACACGGATATACCAGAAAGACGTATGCGATTTGCCGTTGGAAGTCAAGCGTGCCTGAAATTTGTCATTGGGATATTTTTGGGGGGTATGATATACTATTGGCCATGATGATGTTACTGAAAGCTGAAAATGACCAGGGAAAAAATAATAGAATAACCTGATAATGAAAAAAAAAATACTTGTTACCGGGGCTGTCATTCTGATATGCCTTGCCGCTTTGGTAGCCGGGCTTTACGGGTACAGCCGAACGGACCATGCAAAAAATCTGCTGGTTGATCACATCAACACCCTGATTCCCGGCACACTGAAGGCAGAACGTATCAATGTGCTGGCTTCCGGATCATTTCTCCGGCTGGAAAACCTGCAGCTGCAGGATCCACAGGGAAACATTTGCCTGGCATTTGATTTCCTCAGGCTGGATATCCGGCTCAGTGCCCTGTTTGACAAGGTTCTAGAAATAGAGAACCTGCATATTGACCGGCCCAGACTGCATATTGCTGCTGACGGCAGCGGCAGGATAAATATCCTTGATGCCCTTGTTGCCGGTGATGACACACCTGAAGATATCCAGACTGATGACCAGGATGCGGCCGGACTCCCTTTGCATGTAAAGATCAGAAAGGCCGGAATCACCGACGGCTCTGTGGTCTTTACTGATCCTGAAAACACTGTTTCAGCTGCAGCTGTAACCGTTGAAATATCGGATGCCGATCTGGTGCAGCGGACAGCTGCAGTTTTTGTAAAAATCAGCGGCATATCCCTTTCCTATCCCGGAGCAGCCATTGATATCAGAACCTTTACAACTGCGGGTGTCCTGAAAGAAAATGATATAAATGATATTGCCATTGATCTGGATTCAGACCTGGGAGTTCTCACCGTATCCGGATCTGTGGAGGATATTTTCAACACCCGGAAAATGCATCTGACACTTGATGCAGCAGCACATCTTGACCGGGTGTCGCAGATATCAGAAAACATGCCGGATCTCGGAGGCATTGTGGATCTGTCAATAACCGGCACGGGATCCCTGAACAATCCGTCTGTGCAGCTGCAGATCAATGGACAGAACATGGAAATGGAACAGACCTTTAAAAAAGGCAGCCTGGATATCACAATGGATCTGGCTGAACAGGTACTGACCATTGCACAGGGACAGGTGAATCTGCTGGACAGCCGAATGGAATTTTCCGGAGCAACAGATCTGTCATCGCTTTTTCCTGAGGGTTTTCTGCATCCGGTCCGGGATATGGACCGTCTGGCCTATGCGGTGTCATTTGATCAGCAGGGGGGAGATTTTGCCCGTTTAGCCCCGTGGATGCCCGGATATTCAGGACAGTTTTCCTCCCATGGAGATATCAGGGGCAAGGGGATCTCCATGGAAACCCTTACAGCAGATTATAAACTGGCAGTTTCCCTTACCGGGTTTAAACATGATCAGGGAGCAACAGATCCCATGGATGCGGATGCCCGCCTGTCCGGAAAAATTAACAGCCTGCGCTGCACCCTGGACAATCTTACTGTGGATACCAAAACCCTGCAGGCAAAGGCTTCTGGCTGGTACCATATGGGAGAAAACACCCTGGATATGGATATTTCTCTTGCCGCAGAAGACCTGGATGCCGCAACCAGGGCCTTTGGACTTTTTCCAGTCACAGGAAAATTGACAGCAGCTGTTCATGCTGCAGGGCCTGTTTCCGCTCCGGATATCACTGCCGCGCTGAGAGGCCGGGATCTCGGGGCCGCCGGGATTGTACTGGACCTTGTGGATGTTGAAGGGAAACTGGACAACACCGGCCGGGCTGAAATCACCCGGTTCCTTGTCCAGGGACAGGAAATGAAGCTGGCAGCTTCCGGCACAGCCCGAATTTTTGACAAAGGATTTACCCCTAAAGAGGTGATCCAGGTATCCCTTAAAACAGGCGGACAGATCAATCCCGGCCAGTTTCTTGCCCAGGCTGATGCTGGCATTGACCTGCAGTATCTGGATACCGCCATTGGATTTGATCTGGATACAAACCTGGATTACACCGTGGGCACCACCACCCTTGATACGGCCGGAATGCAGCACATGGATATCCCCTTTCAAAAAATCGGGGCTCAGATTGATCTGGGAGAAAAAACCATATCTTTATCCCTGGAAAATATGGCGGAACTTGCAGCTGCCCTGGACATGAAAAAAAACACCTATTCAGCTGATCTTGATTTGCGCCGCAGTGATTTCGGGCCGTTGCTGTCAGCAGCCGGTATCACCGGTATCCATGGGGGCATCGACGGATGGGTCCGGGTTGCAGGCAGACTGCCGGCTGATCTGCCGCCGTCGGTTGCAGGCCATCTGGGTGCGGTAAAAGGCAGCCTGACGGTTGCCGCTGATGTGGGGGGCACGGTGGACACGCCTGTGATCAATGCAGACATGGACCTGAACGATCTGGCCTGGCACCTTCCCTCCCCCCGGATCACTGTTTCAGACCTCAATGGCCGGATTACGGTCTCCCCGGACCATATCCGTATCCAGGATATCAAAACCCGGATCAATGGCGGACAAATATCTTTGAACGGAGATGCCGCTTTTTCCAGCAGCATCCTGCAGACCTGCCGCCTGGCACTGGATGCAAAAAACCTGGCAATCCCGGTGACAGCCGGATCAAAAAAAAGCGATCCAATCCAGATATTTGATCTGGCATCAGATCTTGCCCTGGATCTGGAGCCCCCTGGGCTGCGCCTGGAAAAATCCGGCAGCAGCAGTTCCTTATTTTTGCCTGTGAAACAGATAACGGCCCTGATCGATCTGGGAAAAACCCGGCTGGATCTGCAGGCAGGCACCACCATTAATCTCTCATCTGTTCTTGATCCGGAAAATGCCCACTATGATCTGGATCTGACATTTGACAACACCCTGGTGGGGCCGTTTTTACAGACAGCCGGTTTCACCGGGACTGCCGGGACCCTGACCGGACAGGTGACATCCAAAGGCAACATTGCCGCACTGATTCCCGGCCATGTCCTGGAAAGCGCCGGAAAGGCTGAGGGCACCCTTTCTGTTACCGCAGACATCCAACGCAATGAAAAAAAAGGGGCAGGGCAGATGGATATGGCCCTGATTCTTTCAGGTAAAGAGATCACCCTGCCGGTGTCTTCCACACCCGGCAACACAGAAAACCTGTTTGTGGGCATGCTGGAATCCGCCCTTGATATTCACCTGAATTATGCCGGGGCTGCAGCTGATTTTTCCGGCAGCCCTTCTGCTGCTTCCAAAGACCGCATACCATTGAAAAACATCCAGGCTGTCCTGAATCTGAACAGACCGGACAAAAAAAACACAGACCAAAAAGCCCTGGACTTGTCTGTGACCCTGGACCATGCAACCAGTCTTGCCGCATCTTTCAACCCGGATACCGCAGATTTTGATCTGGACCTGACATTTGCCGATACCCGGCTGGACCGGTTTCTGGAAACCGCCGGGGTGCAGGGGATACAGGCCGTGGTAAACGGCCATATGCTGTCACGGGGCCGGGTGAACATCCTGCTGCCCCCAAAAATCACTGACAGCCTGCAGCCGGCAAGCGGCATTGTCACACTTGCTGCAGACCTGGACGGCACCTTTGCCCAACCGGATGTAAATGCACAGCTTACCCTGGCAGACCTGGCATATCCTGTTCCCGGGGTCAACCTTGCCATATCCGGGCTTACCGGCGCTGTCAGTTTGTCCAACCACCATCTGACAATTGAAAATATGGGGGCAAATCTCGGCCAGGGCAGTCTTGAGATGTCCGGGGACCTGGAACTGGAAAATTTTATCCCGGTGTCCGGCCAGGCCAGGCTGACAGCAAAAAACATTGCCCTTTCCCTGGAAGATACTGCAGAGATAGCCTTTGACACCGATATGACCTTTTCCGGAACCCGGGAAAAATCCGCCCTTACCGGCACCATACTGCTGACCAAAGGGGAATATTACAAGGATTTTGCCTTTGATCTGGCCGAGGCCCTGGAGAGCCGGAAAATGGCTGCTGCAAAAGAAAGCAAAAAAACAGACACAAAAAACCCCATGATGGAAAACACCACCATTGATATTGATGTGGATTACAAAGACCCGGTTGTGCTGGACAACAACCTGGCCTTTATCCTGGTGGAACCTGATGTACATATTTCCGGCACACTTAAAAACCCAGTGGTTACAGGACGTGCCCGGATCCTGGAAGGCACCGTGGTGTATCAAAAAAGACAGTTTGAAATTGAAACAGGGATCATCGATTTTGTTGACCAGTTCAAAACTGATCCGGAAATCACTTTGCATGCAATCACGGAGATACGAAAATGGACGATCCACATGAACATCAGTGGAAAAACAGACAACCTGAGATTCAGGCTGTATTCTGATCCTGCTGAAACCCATGAAGATATTTTATCCCTGCTTGTTATAGGCAAGACCACAAAGGAGCTGGGGCAGGGGGGCGGCTCATATACCGGTATTTTCACGGACAAAGCCTCTGAAATGGTCAGCCAGGGTGTGGAATCATCCACCCCGCTGGATGAATTCAAACTGGGACTGGATGAATCCGGAGACCAGGGGGCAAATGTGAATGTTACCATGGGCAAGCAGTTGTCAGACCGCCTGAAAATCATCTATTCCATGCAGACGGAAGAACAAGAGACCATCCATACCAATGCTGCGGAATACAAAATGCTGGAAAATGTCCTGCTCAGGGCGTTCAATGATTCAAAAGGCGATTTCGGCACGGAAGTCACCCTCAAGCTGGAGTTCAGATAACAAATGATCCATTCCGATAACAAACCAGATCCACAGATACTGTTCGGCACAGGCATTGTTTTTTTTCTTGCAATGCTGTGGCTGGTTATCTGCGTCCTCCCTGCCGATGCCGGTGATACCCGGCCGGTCATCTCAGAGATCCGTGTGGAAATTTTGGGCGGCACTGAAAAAAGACAGGAAAAATTGCACGCCATGGCCATGGAGATGATCCGGTTTCAGCCGGGCAGCCTTTTCACAGCAAAGGATCTGGATACCACGATCACCTTGTTGAAACAGACCGGGCAGTTCAGCCGGATCGATGTGCCGGACCAGGATATGGATGCCCTGTCCATCCCCCTTGTTTTCCGGCTCACCCCGGTTATGCTGGTCCGGAAAATAACTGTTGACGGCGCATTTCCAATATTTGGCAATGCGGTTGTCAAGGTCACGGATTATGCCGCAGGCAGTGCCTTTGTCCCGGACAATGTGAAAAAAAACGTTCAGGCTGTCAAGGCCCTGATGGTGGAAAAAGGGTATGTGGATGCAGAGGTGGATATTACAGCTGATCCTTACCGGGGACTGCAGACAGACATTCTGATTGAGATCAAAAAGCATGCGCCCCTGAAAACCGTGGACATTGCATTTACAGGCAATACCGTGTTTTCCGACACCCGGCTTAGAATGCGCATGAAATCCTATCAACTACCGCTTTTTTTCTGGAGCAAAGGCAAGAGAACCATCCAGAAGGAATTGGAAACAGATATCAAAAACCTTGTGGCCTATTACAGAAAAAAAGGATTTGCCGAGGCTGCCATCACCTATGATGTGCACACGGATGTTGACAAAAAAGCCGCCAGGGTGAAGATCCAGATAGCGGAAGGTCCGCTGTACCGGATTTCTTTTTCCGGGAACAAAGAATTCATGAACTATACGTTGAGAAAAGACATAACCATCTGGACAAAGGGGAACCGCAATGATTTCGGGTTGAAACGCAGCATCAAAAACATCACAGACAGGTACCTGAAGGCCGGTTACAGGGACTGCGAGGTGTATTTTACCGCTGACACTGAAATCAAAGGTGACAAACCGGTCCGGCACGTCCAGATACAGATCAATGAAAACACCCGCTATATTGTCAGATCATCTGTTATCAAAGGGTCGGAATCCCAGGATGCAGGGGATCTTAAAGCCCTCTTGAATACCCGGGAAAAAGGAATTTTTTACGACGGTCCCTTTGCCCGGAACATGGTTTCGGATGACACACAGATTCTGGAAAATTATTATGACAGCGCAGGGTTTGCACAAACACAGGTGTCTGCTGATGTGGCATGGGATGCAGCGGATAAAAATAACAGGATGCTCGGCGATGTGGTATTTGAAGTGGCCGAAGGATACCGCAGGCATGTCACCCGGGTAACGCTTTCCGGCCTGCCGGAGATATTTGCATCAGACATCACACAGATACTGCAAACCCGGGAAAAAGAGCCGTTCATCCCGTCACAGGTGGATGCAGACCGCATGGCTATTCTCTCGTTCCTTGCGGAAAAAGGATATATTTACGCAGATGTCCAGACCCGTATTGATTCGGATGGAAAAGATTACCAGGTCACATTCCAGGTGGAACCAAACACCCGTGCCACGGTGGGCGGGGTATGGGTATTCGGCAATTTTGACACGAAAGATTCGGTGATACTCCGGCACAACACCCTTGAAAAGGGGGAACCTGTATCTTTGAACAGTTTTGTTTCCCTGCAAAAAGAAATCAGAAATATCCAGTGCATTGAAAGGGCGGATTTCAAAGCTGTCGGTATCCGGGAAAATCTTGACCAGGTGTTTTTTTTGACCGATGTGGAGGAGAAAAAACCCTATTTTCTTGACACAAGCATCGGGTATGACACAGCCAAAGATGCCTATATGGCGGTATCCGCCGGCAACAGGAATTTTCTGGGCACCAACCGGAAACTGTATCTGGATGCTCAGGTTTCCGGTATCGGATATGATACCATTCTGGGCATAACGGATTTTGATTTTCTGTCTCAACATATTTATTCAGATTTTAATGTATACGCCTCTGAAGAAGAACAAAAAAATCAGAACTTCGGCTCCCGCAAATACGGATCATCGGTGTCATTTGAAAAACAGCTGACCCCGCAACTGAAAGCAGGCACCGCCTTTAACCTGGAATCCAGAGAACAGTATGCCACCGGCACGACAGCCGGTGTAAATCCAGATGCATACGAACCCAGGGGGATTATATCGGCAACCCCGTTTTTTACCTGGTCTTCGGTGGACTCCTATGCAAAACCCACCAGCGGGTTATATTTCAATGCATCTGTCGGCTATAACCGGGATATCCTGGAGGACCTGGACAATTTTGTGAAATACCAGGTAAAGGCCAAATACTATATCCAGCCTTTTTCCCGGGTGGTACTGGCGTTTCAGGCCATGTACGGCACCATCCAGAATTTTTCAGATGATCTTGATCTGCCTGATGACCAGCTGTTCTTTCTTGGCGGAATTTCAGATGTAAGGGGATTTGGCGAAAATGAGCTGGCTATAGATGCTTCTGGTGATCCGCTGGGGGGCAAGACCCAGATTGCCGGCTCCATGGAAGCACGCATTGATCTTGGCAACAATTTTGAGCTGCCTGTCTTTGTTGATGCAGGCTCCCTGCGGGATACCACAAAATCCGGCAGCGACGAAGGCTTTAAATTCACCCTGGGCTCGGGTCTGCGCTATATGACCCCGGTGGGTCCTGTGGGCCTGCTTTACGGATACCGCCTGAATCCTGAAACAGGAGAGGATTCCGGAAAGATCCATTTCTCCATCGGGTATACGTTTTGATGATCCGCAAAAGCCCATGGGCGATGATCCGCACACTGGACATATCAAGGTACAGATATCTTTTCTGCAGCGTCAAAAGCGCCATACCATTTTCCTGAAAAGACGGCAAAAAAATATTTACATAATACGTAATATGTGATATTTCAGAACCAAAGAATTATCAAAAAAAGGAGGCGGCCATCATTTTTTTTATCCATACCCATTTTGACAAATGCATTGGCTGCAGCATCTGCCAGCTGGCATGCAGCATAGCCTTCACCGGCGGGTTCAACCCCAGGCGGGCCAGGCTGGATATCCGCCACAAAAGCGAACACCTGTATCATCTGCCGGTGGTGTGCAGCCAGTGTGAAAATGCCTACTGCATGCAGGTGTGCCCGGTGGATGCCATCACGCGGAACCCGGAGGGTGTGGTGCAGATTGATGCAAATCAATGCATTGGATGCGCCCTGTGTGTCCAGTACTGCCCAGTGGACATGGTGCACCTGGACCCGGATACAAAAAAGGCGGTGAAATGCGAACTGTGCCAGGGAGATCCGGCCTGCGTAGCGGCCTGCCCCACAGGGGCACTGGAATTTGTTTCAGACCCTCTCAAGGAGCAGAAACCCCATGACTGATGCCTATGCAGAGACCTTCCTGGCCATTGACCTGTCAACAGGCAGCAGCAGCACCCTGGCAGTGCCTGATACCTTGAAACAACACTTTATCGGCGGCAAAGGATTCGGTGCAAAACTGCTGACAGACGGATTATCCCCGGGTACCGACCCCCTTGGCCCTGAAAACATGCTCATGTTCATGACAGGGCCCTTGACCGGGACATCAGCACCTGCCATGCGGGGGTGCGTGGTGACCAAAAGCCCGCTGACCCACCTGTTTCTGGATTCCTATTTCGGGGGCAGTTTTGCACCGGAAATCAAATATGCCGGATATGACGGCATCATCATCACCGGCCGGGCCGAAAAACCTGTGTATATCTGGATTGATGATGAAAAGGTGGAGATCCGGGATGCTGACCACCTCTGGGGTCTGGATATTCTGGAAACCAACCGCCGTATCAAAGCAGAACTCAATGATGAGACCGTTAAAATCGCAAATATCGGGCCGGCCGGAGAAAACCGGGTACTGTTTGCCCTGATTGCCTGTGAATTCAACCGCCAGGCCGGCAGGGCCGGTGCCGGCGCGGTCATGGGATCCAAAAACCTCAAAGCGGTGGCGGTGCGCGGCACCCGGCTGGTAACGGTCCATGACCCGCACCGGTTTAAACAGGCCTGTGAAAACGCCTTTGAAGAACTGGGTGCCAGTCCGGATGTCCAGACACTCAAACAGGGCGGCACAGCTGCATCAGTGGAATTTGCCAGTGAAACCGGGCTGCTGCCATGCCTAAACTACCAGTTTGGCACCTTTGACAAAGCTGCTGCCTTAGGAGACAAGGGGCAGCAAAAACACCTGTGGCTGGGCACCAACGCCTGCATGGGATGTCCCATCGGCTGCGCAAAAATTGGGGCGGTAAGAACCGGAAAATACAAAGGCATGGTTACTGATATTGTGGAGTATGAATCTGCCGCCCTCATGGGATCCAACCTGGGGATATCCGATATCCGGGGCGTTGCCCATCTGGTGAAATTATGCGATCTGCTGGGGCTGGATGTCATGTCCAGCGGCAGCCTCATCAGCTTTGCCATGGAAGCCTGCCAAAAAGGCCTGGTTTCCCCACCTCCCGGCATAGAACTGACCTTCGGCAATGTGGCGGCGGCAGAACATATGATCCGGGCCATGGCTTTTCAAAAGCCCGGTCTGGGTGCACTGCTGGCAAAAGGGGTTCGGGCTGCAGCCGAAGAAATCGGCGGCAGCGCTTCTGACCTGGCCCTGCACACCAAGGGCCTGGAAACCCCTGGCTGGGGTCCCCGGGGCGTGTCCGGCATGGGACTGGCCTATATGACAGCAGACCGGGGCGGTTGCCACCAGCGGGGATTCACGGTTCCTTACGAGCTGGCCGGCGAATGGGAAGGCAAAAAAATTGACCCCCTGTCTTCGGAAGGAAAAGCAGACATGGTGGTGGCGCTGCAGAATTATTCCGCAGGCACCGACACCCTGGTAAAATGCGATTTCGGCAGCTTCGGCATCAGTGCCCATACCTATGCAGACCTGTTGTCCGCTGCTGCGGGCACCAGGTTCTCTGCGGACATGTTCAACCAGGTGGGCGAACGCATCTGGAATCTCACCCGGCAGTTCAACCTGGACCAGGGCATGGATCCAGCATCCGATACCCTGCCCCGGCGGTTTGCTCAGGAACCGCTGCCGGATGGTCCGGCCAAAGGGCATAAAATTTCTGAAAAAGATATGGCAATGATGCGACAGGCCTATTATAAGACCCGGGGATGGGACAGCACGGGAAGACCCACATCCAAAACCCTGAAACGCCTTGGGATAGCATCATGACAGCTTCGGTCAACAAAAAGGAAGCCAAGCGCATCGAAACCCGCAAACGGATTCTGGAGGCTGCCACCCATCTGTTCGCCCGGCTGGGGTACCACAAGACAACCATCCAGGACATCGCAATTCACATCGGCATGACCACGGGAGCGGTCTTTCACCACTACAATTCCAAAACCGACATCCTTGATGATGTGGTAGCGGAACTGGACCAGAGCTTTGCGCAATACACCAGATTTCTGGAACAACCCCATGCCGACTACAACACCATGATTCACGGGATCATGGATATTTTCATGGACCGGTTTTACAACCAGCCGGATACCATTATCGCCCTGGCATCCCTGGCAGCAGAATTCAGCGGCATCCGGGGACCGGTGATCATCAAGGTCCAGGCAGCCTATGACCGATTTGTGGGCGCCTTTGAGGCGGCAATGACTCGGATCTGCCCGAAACCGACCAACCAGGCCGCTGCCATCTGTTTTATTTCCGCCCTCCAGGGCCTGGCCCTCCAGGCCCTGGTCCGGGACGGCCAGATTGAGGTGGATGATCTGGTCAATGGATTCCTCAGCCTTGTCATTCACAATCAGGGCAGCCAGACAGATCCCTTATAAAAAAGATTCCTTTGATGCAGGCACAGAATTCTGATGCACATATACAATGATAGGAAACAGACCCTTGGGAACAGACAGGAAAAAAGGAAAGATAAAAAATGAAACAATCATATGACTATATCATTATCGGCGGCGGATCTGCCGGATGCGTGCTGGCCAACCGGCTCAGCAATGACCCGTCCTGCAGCGTGCTTGTGCTGGAGGCCGGCAGGCCAGATTATATCTGGGATGTGTTCATCCACATGCCTGCCGGCCTGACCTTTCCCCTTGGCAACAGATTCTATGACTGGTGTTACGAAACCGAACCGGAACCGTTCATGCTTCAGCGCAGAATCTTCCATGGCCGTGGCAAGGTGCTGGGGGGATCATCATCCATCAACGGCATGATCTATATCCGGGGCAATGCCATGGATTATGAAAAATGGGCTAAAAATACGGACATGGAACACTGGGATTATGCCCACAACCTGCCCTATTTCATCCGGGCGGAAAACCGGCTCAAAGGACCGGACCAGTACCACGGCACCAAAGGTCCCCTGATCCTGGAAACCGGGCCATGTAAAAACCCTTTGTTCCAGGCATTTCTGGAATCTGCCCAACAGGCTGGATATCCTTTGACCGATGATGTGAACGGGTATCAGCAGGAAGGGTTCGGTGCCTTTGACAGAAACATCCACAGAGGAAGGCGGCTGTCCGCCGCCCGGGCATATCTGCATCCTGTGCGCAAACAACGAACCAATCTGGACCTGGTCTGCCGTGCCCTGACAACGAAAATTAATTTCAACGGCAAAAAAGCCACGGGTGTGGAATTTGTCAAAGGCAAAGGCAGCCGGCCCAGAACAGTTCAGGCAGGGGAAGTGATCTGCTGCGGCGGGGCCATCAACTCCCCACAGATCCTCCAGCTGTCCGGGGTGGGCAATGCAGACGACCTTTCCGCCTTAGGGGTTCCGGTTGTCCATGACCTGCCCGGCGTAGGAGAAAACATGCAGGACCACCTGGAGGTCTATGTCCAGTATGCCAGCAAAAAACCGGTGTCCATGAACCCGGCCCTGAAATGGTGGAAAAAGCCGTTCATCGGCTATAAATGGCTGTTCCACAGATCAGGGGCCGCCGCCACCAACCATTTTGAGGCGGGCGGGTTCATCCGGAGCAACCAGGATGTGGACTACCCCAACATCCAGTTTCATTTTCTGCCCCTGGCCATCCGGTATGACGGCTCCCGGCCCAGCCAGGACCACGGATACCAGGTTCATGTGGGGCCCATGTACTCCAACGCCGTGGGGTCCGTCAAAATTATCTCCACCGATCCCCGCAGACACCCGGCCCTGCGCTTCAATTACCTGTCCACGGACCAGGACCGCAAAGAATGGGTGGAAGCGATACGGTGTGCCCGAAAAATTATGAACCAGCCGGCATTCAAAGAATTCAATGCCGGCGAAACCTCTCCGGGCAACCATGTTCAGACCGATGAGGATATTCTGGACTGGGTGGCCAAAGATGCGGAAACCGCCCTGCACCCCTCCTGCACCTGTAAAATGGGCACCGATGCCATGGCGGTGGTAGACCCCTCCTCCATGAAGGTGCACGGGGTGGAAAACCTGCGGGTAGTGGATGCCTCGGTCATGCCTTGCGTCACCAATGGCAACATCTACGCCCCCACCATGATGGTGGCGGAAAAGGCGTGTGACCTGATCCTGGGCAACACCCTGGAACCGCCGTCATCTGCACCTTTCTTTCGGCATGAAAAAAAACCGACATCTCTTCCCATGCCCGTAAAAAAATTAGATTGAACCATGCCAACCGTCCCTGCCTGCAAGCTATATTTTGCATGCAGGGACGGCAAAAAAAACCTTGCCCCTTCTTGTTTTTCCTTGTTTTTATTTATCTGTCCGGGGAGAATGTTTCTCTCTACACACCCGGCATCTGTCATCAGAGCAGTGTTCACAGGAAAAACAATCTTTACAGGGAAATTTTTTAGTGCAGGCGGACCGCTTTTCCGGCACATATATTTTGCCCGGCATTCCGGGTATGGAAACAAACGGCATGGGGAACCCCCTTTCAACCAACGGTTTCTATGAAACCAAGGTAAACAGGGAAACGACAATTTCAAGTTCGCCTGAGAATTCTGGCGCATCACCGCAATCGCCCATAACCATTCATGCACAATCCAGAATTTTTTGCCGGCATTTTTTCTTGACAGATTTTTTGCCGGGATATATATCGTGATTCCATCTGATCAGTATACACCATTAAGCCTGTCAAAAACCAATTTATGATTTTGTAAAAAAAAGGGGGGGGATATGAGGATTTCGGCAATTGTTATTGGGCTGGTAACAGTATTTGCAACGTCAGCCCTGGCGGCGGAATGGGGGTTTTATGGATCTGCCCGTGTGGCCACGTTCCAGGTTGACTTAGAAACCCCGACCAGTGATACCGACAATTTCAGTCTGTCTTTACAGAGCAATGCCCGCATCGGCGCCAACGTCACAGTAAGTGATACCCTTTCCGGAAACTTTGAATACGGGGCCTCAGGCGGCAATGTAAATCTGCGAAATCTTTATGGCGAGTGGGATTTTGGTGCAGGCAAACTGCTGGTGGGCCAGACCTACGCCCCCATGAACTGGTTTTACTCCAACCAGGTGTTTGACGCCGACAATGACCTGAATGCACAGGGCTTTATATACTCCGGACGGGAGCCCATGGTGAAACTGACCTTTGGCACATTCCAGATAGCTTTGGTGGAACCGGACCCCGATGACCTTGGCACCGGTTTTACCTCTGAAGTCAAGATCCCTGCCATTGAAGCCTGCTATACCTGGACACATGATTTCATCACCCTGGAAGCGGCCGGGGGATATCATTCCTATGAACTTTCCAAGGGCGGCGTAACCTATGACATCGACTCCCACGTGCTTGCGGCGGGGGCCATGCTTCATTTCGGCGCGGCGTTTTTCAATGCCGCTGTGTTCACCGGCCGGAATGTGGGCAATCTCATTGGGCTCTCCGTTGACGGTGACAATGCATGGGATGACGGATTCGCAGCCATCTCCGGCACCCGGGTGCTTGACAACGACAGCATGGGATATGCATTGGTTGTCGGTTACAAAATTGATGACATGTTCACCTGTGAGGCGGGTTACGGGTATGCCCAAAGCGATATTGACACCTATGCCGGTGAAGATGACATGCAGGCCTATTATGCCAATGTTACAATCAACCTGGCCCCGGGCGTATTCGTGGTGCCGGAAATCGGGCGGTTTGACGGAAAAGAATCCGGTGATGCGGAAACCACTTATTACGGTGCCAAGTGGCAGATCAATTTTTGACATTGATGACCAGTTGTCCTCCCCGGAATGGGTGGCATTACTCTGATCCAGCCGCCGATGCCGGATATCGTGGAGATCAACATATTGACATACAGAAAAACAGGCTGTAAAATGGCCTTGTAAATATACCACATATATTTGGAGGAATTTATGGCCCAGCTCCATTGTTATGTCCCGGATGACATTGCAGACCTGTTCAAAAAAAAGGCAAAGAAAGCGCGCCTCTCCACATCGAAATATCTGGCCCTTCTTGTAAAAATGGAAACCCGTGAAAAATGGCCGGATCATTATTTTGATCTGGTGGGCTCATGGGAGGGAGAACCGCTCCAGCGACCGGAATCATTGGATTTTGAAAAAAGGAATTGCCTGGAATAACCATGTATTTACTGGACACCAATGTATGCATCCATTTTCTGAACGGCACCTCTCCATCGGTTGAAACCCATTTCCGCTCCCGATCCCCCTCTCAGATCGCCATCTGCAGTATCGTCAAGGCGGAACTGCTTTTCGGTGCCCGGAACAGCCGGCGGATGGATGCCAACCTGCAGCGGCTCAAATTATTTTTTGCACCGCTGCAGAGCCTGCCTTTTGATGATCTTTGCGCCGACGAATACGGCCTTATCCGTGCGGATCTGACTTCACGGGGTCACTTAATCGGCCCCAACGATATGCTCATTGCAGCGGCGGCCCGGGCCCACAACGCAGTGCTGGTCACCCACAACACCCGGGAATTCAGCAGGATTACAGGCCTCCGGCTCGATGACTGGGAGACATGAATCTTCTGTTCAGACCCGTAAATGTCTATCATGGATCGAAAAATCCATGGCGCCCCTCACAAGGAGCGGTATCACCCCTGCTTGCCGGTCATCTCCTCGACCGTTACCTTTATCACAGCGGTTTTTGCAAACATCTTATCCGGATAGTCAAATGACCGGCCAGAATAATGGGCCATGATGATATCCAGGCCGGCTTTCTTTTCTGCCGGGGTCTCCAGTATCCGGGCCATGCCCGTGCCGATGACGCTTTTGAACGACACCCCCCAGTCACAGGCGTTGGCTGCTTTATTCATTTTCACCAGTTCATCCACCTCAAAACATACCAGGGGATTGGCGCGGATCAGATCAATTTTCCGGCCCGCAGTGGCACTGTGAAAGTACAGGGCCTGGTCCTTATATCCGTAGTTCATGGGAACGATATAGGGCACATTGCTGTCCACAAAACCCAGGCGGCACACCTGACCCTGTTGGAGTATCTGTTCAATATCTGCTGTCTTCGTGATCTGCTTTTCTTTGCGCCTCATGGGCAACGCTCCTTTTTACTTCACTTGTCCTGACAATGACACTGCCACACCTTACCCGGGACCGCATCTGAAAAAAAGCGGGCCGATCATGTTTTTTTGAGCAGCATCATGGGCCGGGTCTTTAATATTTTTCCTGCGGCAGCCAAGGCTGTGGCCATGCAGATCAGGGTGGTCAGCACCAGGATGCCCGTCAGATAGAACAGGTCCAGCTGCCAGAGGCTGTCAAAGAAATACCAGGACACGGCCCGGGAAAATCCGATGCTCAGCAGCACGGCAACAAAGGCTGCGGCAAATCCCAGGCTGCCGAACTCCACCAGGGATATTTTTTTAATGTCGCTGAATCCGGCCCCCAGCACCTTGAGCAGGTTGGTCTGGGCTGCCTGACTCCGGGCCTGGTGACGGGCAATGGAAAAAATGGACACAAGGCCGGCTGCAATGGCCAGCCAGGCCATGAACCGCACAGACACAGACAGCCGGTCCGCAATAAAGGTCAACGTGGTGATCATCTGGGTGACATCGATGATGGAAATATTGGGAAAGGTTTCCACGATGGTTTGTTTCAGGTGCTGCCGCAGGTCCGGGGGCACCTGGGAAACCGCTCCCAGCCATGTTTTAGGGGCATCCTCCAGCACCCCCTGCTGAAACAGCAAAAAGAAATTGGGCTGAAAACTGTTCCACCGCACCTTGCGGATGTTTTTGATTCGGCCTTTCAGCACCATGCCCTGAATATCAAATCCCATCACATCATTGATGGCCAGGTTGTGGTCTTGGGCAAAGGACTGGGCCACGGAAATTTCAAAGGGTGTTTCAGACCCGAAATTCCAGGGTTTTCGGGACAAAGGATCTCCCTGAACAACGGTTTCAGACGGGTCCAGTTCTTTGCGGAAAGAAAAATTGTGCTCCATGCGCCGGGGCCGTCCCTGTGCTTCCCGGTTGTTTTTCCGGCTGTGAAAGGGGGTGCCGTTGACCGTAAGGATTCTGCCCCGGACCATGGGGGACAGATTGTCCAGTACCCCTGGCTGTGTTTCCATGAACGCTGCCAGGTCCCGGGTCTGGCCATCCTGGATATCCATGAGGAAAAATACCGGTATTTTCAATCCTTCAGGCCGCTGGATTTCTGTCTGCAGTCCCTTTTGCACCTGGGGAATCAGGCAGATCAGAAACACCCCCATGGCAATAGTGACAAAACAGGCCAGAGAGGGCCAGATATTGCGGTACAGGTTCAAGAACGCCACTTTGCGCACCAGGTGCCGGGTTCTGGCCAGGTACCGGCACCCTATGGCGCCCAGCCATCCTGCCCCGGCAAACACCAGAAATGCCAGGGCAAACCCAGCCGTAAAAATGATCCCGGTGGTAACACCCCCTGCCACAAGCACCGCCCCCAGGCAGAACCAGGCGATGCCGGGCAGAAAGGCGGCCGTCTGCCACAAACCGGTCACACCCGGTGCAGCCAGCGATCCCCGGAGCAGCACCAGGGGTTTGATTGACAGGATTCTCACCAGCACAGGCAGGCAGAACACGATACTGCCCAGTCCCCCCAGACCTAAAGCCATCACCCATGTCATCGGCGCCATCCCCATGCGGATCCCCCGGGGAACCAGGTCTTTGAGAAGCACCGGGAACACCGGCAGCAGCAGCCAGGACAGTGCGATAGCAATGACTGCCGCCAGGATGCCCAGAAAAACCAATTGGATAAACAGATACAGATACACCCCGGACCGGCTGGCGCCCAGACTCATGAGCACGGCAATTTCCCTGTGTTTCCCCCCTAAAAAGTCCCGGAACAGGTAGGCAGCGGCAATACCGGCCAGAAACAGGGCCACCAGGGAAACCAGGGCCATGTATCCGGTGAAATGGCCGGTGACTCGGGACAGGCTTTGGCTGACATCCCGGCTGTCCCGGACACTGATCCGGGGCTGGTCGGGCGCCAGGGCGGCAAAGCCCTGGCGCAGTTCCTGTGAAAGGGAGGGCACATCTGCGTCCGGCGATACCCGCAGATAGGTATGGTAACTGACCCTGGAACCGAAATTCAGCAGCCCGGTTTCTGCCAGATGTCCGATGCCCACATAGAGTTTGGGAGCCAGTTCCAGTGTGGTCAGGGCCTTGTCCGGATCATCGGCAAAAAAACCGGCCACAGAAAAATCCTTGTTCCCCAGGGTCAGGCGCTGATCCCGGGCCGGGGTGGTTTCTTTTTGCAGACCTGTTGTCATCTGGCCGGTCTCCTGTTCCTGGATGCCCAAAGCCATGGCTGTGTCTCTGGTCATGAAAACACTGGGATCTTCATGGATGGCGGCACGGTCGATACCAGGTTCCAGGACAAACCCGCCGTAGAGGGGATAGGATGCATCCACCGCCATGACCTGGACCAGCCGTGTTGTCTCACTGGTTCTGACCATGGTAAAGAACCGGATCACCCGGGCCTGCATCCGGTCCGGACCCAGAACCCGGTGCACCAGGTCTGTCTCTGTCCGTGTAAAAGGGGAATTGGCAGTGAGCACCAGATCAGCGGTTAAAATGGTGCGCAGGTTGTCGTCCAGGTGCCGGTCCAGGGAACGGCTGAAACTCTGGACCGCAACAAACCCGCACAGCCCCACGGTCAGATTTGCCACAAAAAACAGGGCAAATCCTTTGTTCCGGAGCAGTTCCCTGATACCCATACGGACCCAGAACATCAGACGAGTTTCCCCCGGGACAGGGTTTTGATGTAATGGCACCGGTCTGCCAGGCCCTGGTTATGGGTCACCACCACCAGGGTGTTGTTTTCTTTTTGCACCAGATCAAACAGCAGGTCTGCCACCTTTTTTCCTGAATCCGTGTCCAGGTTGCCGGTGGGCTCGTCCGCCAGAATCAGGGCAGGACGGACAACCAGTGCCCTGGCAATGGCCACCCGCTGGCATTCCCCGCCAGAAAGCTGGCCCGGCAGATGACCGGCCCGATGGGTCAGCCCCACCTGCTCTAAAAGGGCATCTGTGCGGGCATTGATCCGGTCCTGCCTGAGAATCTCCAGGGGCAGGCTGATGTTTTCTCTGGCAGTCATATGGGGCATAAGATGAAAAGACTGAAAAATCATGCCGATTTTTTGGGCACGGTATCGGGTCAGGTTTGCTTCATTCATCTGGCAGATGTCAATACCGTCCAGAAGAATAGAACCGTCATCCGGGGTATCCAGCCCGGCGATCAACGACAAAAGCGTTGTTTTTCCGCTGCCGGAATGGCCGGTGATGGCCAGTGTCCGGCCGGCATCCAGGGAAAAGCTCACCTGGTCCAGCACCGTCACACCACCGGAACCGGGCAGGTGAAAGGATTTGTCCACCTGGTTCACCGCCAGCATTACAGGCACTCTTTTATATAAGGCAGTACTGTCGCAGCGATCTGCCGGTGGCCGGCCGGGTTGGGATGGACCCCGTCCGTCTGGTTCATGTCCGCTACCCCGCCCACCTGGTCCAGGAGAAACGGAATCAATGCAATTTGATACTTGCTGGCCAGGTCCTGGAAGGTCTGCCGGAACTGACCGGTGTATTCCGGTCCGTAGTTGGGGGGGATCTCCATGCCCGCCAGGATAACGCACAGGTTGTTGTCCAGGGCCAGGGCAATTGTGTCATCCAGGTTTTCGGCCATGTTCTCAAGGGACAGTCCCCGCAGACCATCATTGGCCCCCAGTGCCAGCACCAGGACATGGGGGTTGGTCTTGAAATGCCATTTCAGGCGGGACGGCCCTGAGGCCGTAGTGGAGCCGCTGATGCCGGCATTGATCACGGTGACATTGTCAATCCCCAGTTGTTTGAGCATCCTGCCCACCACCGCTGGAAAAGCCGCCTCCTTTTCCACCCCCAGCCCTGCTGTGATGGAATCACCCAGAAACAGAATCCGGGTTTCTTTTGCCCCGGCAGGCAGGATCCCGGCAAAAAACCAGAAAAATATCCCTGCAACCGCCGCATATATCAAAATTGTCTGCTTCATGTATCTCCTCTCTCGACCCGATTAGATCATACAACATATAAATGGCAAGCAAAACCCTTCCTGTCAAATGGAAACAAAAACATTGTAACGGTTTTCATGTTGCTGGCTCCGACAAAGTCAATGCCCCAAGTGGTTGAAAAAATTTTGGTGTTGAAAAATGGGACCTTGCATAGACCCATTGATATTTTTGCACATTGTTTCTTGACCAATGTGGGAAAAAGGGGTAAACAAAGAATTATATCGGTTAAAATATCTGATACAGGGCGGTTAACTCAGCGGGAGAGTGCTACCTTCACACGGTAGAAGTCACAAGTTCAATCCTTGTACCGCCCACCAATTTTCTTTCCCCCCGCTTTTCTTTATACCCCCTGAAAATTTTGCCAAATGCTCCCAGCAAATTATTATTGACAATCCTAAACAATAAGTGTTAAATGGAAATTATTATCACTTGATATCTGGAGGCAATCTGTGGCTGACCACAATCAAAGATCTGACACCATTGTACGGAAATTGCGGGAAAATGGCCATAAAATAACGCCCCAGCGGTTGGCTATCATTAAAATTCTTGCAAAAAGCGAGGGCCATCCCAGTGTTGAGGATATTCATGAGCAGATCAGGGCGGATTTTCCCACAATGAGCCTTGCTACGGTTTACAGAAATATTGTATTATTAAAGTCTCTTGGTGAAGTGCTTGAGTTAGGGTTCCCGGATGGGAGTAACCGGTACGATGGAAATAAACCTGCCCCCCATCCGCATGTCATCTGTATCAGGTGTAAAAAAATTGTCGACCCTGTCCTGGACAGCCTGGATGAGATGAAAAAAGAGGTGGCTTTGGAAACTGATTTTAAAATCCTTAATCACCGGCTGGACTTTTTCGGTATCTGCAGCAGTTGTATGGCGGGAAAAGGATAATTTTTTTCTTTTTATTGATAATGATTCTTATATAATGTCGGGTTTTATTTCCCGATCCATTTTTTAATCCGAAACACAAGGAGGGTAGCATGTCCAATGAAGAAAGCAAATGCCCTGTTACAGGGAAAAAAGGCAGACAAATCGCCGGCAGCGGGACATCCAACCGGGACTGGTGGCCCAATCAGCTGAATCTTAAAATACTTCATCAGCATTCACGCCTGAGCAATCCCATGGGAGAGGCGTTCAACTATGCAGAAGAATTCAAAACCCTTGACCTGGCAGCCATAAAGAAGGACCTGTATGCTTTGATGACCGATTCTCAGGACTGGTGGCCGGCGGATTACGGGCATTACGGCCCGCTGTTTATCCGGATGGCGTGGCACAGTGCCGGCACCTACCGCATGGGTGACGGCCGCGGGGGTGCGGGTTCCGGTTCACAGCGCCTGGCCCCCCTCAACAGCTGGCCTGACAACGTGAATCTTGACAAGGCCCGCCGCCTGCTCTGGCCCATCAAGCAGAAGTACGGCAGGAAAATCTCCTGGGCCGATCTGATGATCCTGGCCGGCAACTGCGCCATCGAATCCATGGGGCTGCCGACATTCGGGTTTGCCGGCGGCCGGGAAGATGTGTGGGAACCTGAAGATGACATTTACTGGGGTGCTGAGGACGAGTGGCTGGGCGATACCCGGTACTCGGGTGACCGGGACCTTGAAAATCCCCTTGCCGCCGTGCAGATGGGCCTGATTTACGTGAACCCGGAGGGCCCCAACGGCAAACCTGATCCGGTTGCCTCCGGCAAGGATGTCCGGGAGACATTTGCCCGCATGGCCATGAACGATGAAGAGACCGTCGCGCTGGTGGCCGGCGGGCACACCTTCGGCAAGTGCCATGGTGCAGGGGATGCCGCACTGGTGGGACCTGAACCGGAAGCCGCCCCCATCGCGCAGCAGGGTCTGGGCTGGAAGAGCAGCTTCGGCAGCGGCAAGGCCGGGGACACCATCGGCAGCGGCATCGAGGGTGCATGGAAGCCCAATCCCACCAAATGGGATATGGGGTATCTCAAGGTGCTGTTCAAATATGAATGGGAGCTGGTAAAAAGCCCGGCCGGTGCAAATCAATGGCTGGCAAAGGATGTGGATGAAGCGGATATGGTGGTGGATGCCCATGATCCATCTAAAAAAAATCGGCCCATGATGACCACGGCAGACCTGTCCCTGCGGTTTGACCCGATCTACGAACCGATATCCCGGCATTACCTGGAAAACCCCGAAGAATTTGCAGATGCATTTGCCAGGGCATGGTTCAAGCTGACCCACCGTGATATGGGTCCGCGATCCCGGTATCTGGGTCCGGAAGTGCCGGCAGAAGATCTGATCTGGCAGGACCCGGTACCTGACGTCGATCATGAGCTGATCAATGCAAAAGATATTGCAGATCTCAAGGCCGGGATCCTTGCTTCAGGGCTGTCTGTTTCCCAGCTGGTATCCACGGCCTGGGCCTCAGCATCCACGTTCCGGGGCTCGGACAAGCGTGGTGGTGCTAACGGCGCACGTATCCGCCTGGCACCCCAAAAGGATTGGGAGGTCAACCAGCCTGAACAGCTTGCAACGGTGCTGCAGACCCTGGAAGAGATCCAGAAAGCATTCAACAGCGCCCAGTCAGGCAAAAAAAGGGTATCCCTGGCCGACCTGATTGTCCTGGGTGGATGTGCCGGCGTGGAACAGGCTGCCAAAAATGCCGGTCACGATATCATTGTTCCCTTTTCACCTGGACGGACAGACGCCACCCAGGAACAGACTGATGCTGAATCATTTTCTGTACTTGAACCGGCTGCGGACGGGTTCCGCAACTACCTCAAAGCCAGATATGCGGTAACGGCAGAAGAGATGCTGATAGACAAAGCCCAGCTGCTGACGCTGACCGGGCCTGAAATGACGGCGCTCATCGGTGGGATGCGGGTGCTGAATGCCAACGTAAAACAATCTTCGCATGGTGTGTTCACCCGGAAACCGGAAACCCTCACCAATGACTTTTTTGTAAATCTGCTGGACATGGGAACCGAGTGGTCGCAGGTTTCAGGAGACGAAAACCAGTTTGAGGGCCGTGACCGTGCAACAGGCGAAATTAGGTGGACCGGCACCCGCGTGGATCTCATCTTCGGTGCAAACTCCCAGCTCCGTGCCCTGGCTGAAGTCTATGGATGTGCAGATGCCCAGGAAAAGTTTGTGACCGATTTTGTCGCCGCATGGGACAAGGTAATGAATTTGGACCGCTTCGACCTTAGCTGATCAAAATCACATAGAGCGTCAAAAACTTCTGGCGCTGTCAATAATAAATGACCGCGGCGTTTCCAGACAATCTGGAAGCGCCGCCTTTTTTTTGTTTGCCGAACCAAACAGATTTGCCGAGGATGATTGATTTCGGGTGTTGACATGTGAATTGTTTTACGCCATAATATTTGATTATGAAATGTTTTAATTGAAATAATTGATAACCGAAGGAAATGGCGACTCATAGTTTTGCCGGATTGGTTGTATTTCAGTATGCGTTTCACTTCAGTATCTTTTCATAACCAATGATATTGGTAAAATTATTTCCAGCCACCTTTTTCAACCAGCAAAAACATCAGGAGGTGTGCAAATGGCCTGTATAGCAGGAATTGTTTCCCAACATGGGAAAATCGATGACGATTGTGCCCAGATGATCGGTAAGATACTCAAGGATATGCGCCACAGGGGGCCTGACAATACGAGCGTCCGCTCCATACCCGATAGCCGCGGCGCCCTGGGTGTCAACGAAATGAACCTGTCTCCGGAAAGAACCATCTGCTCCAGCCTTGAAGATGCGCCCTATATTCTGTTTGACGGCAAGCTGTTCAATGAGCGGTCCGACAGCAGCCAGCGGGACATCGATCTGTTTATCGATCTGTATCAGAAATATGACCGGGAGTGTTTCTCCCATATGGACGGCAGCTATGTGTGCGCCATCGTTGAAAAAGATGATGAAGTGATCCTGGCAAGGGACGGGGTCGGTGCCAGACCCCTGTTTTACGGTTGGAACGGAGAGGTGTTTCATTTCAGCAGTGAAATGAAAGGGTTGAAGGATCATGTCCAGTTCGATATCCATGAACTCCCCGCGGGACACCTTTACAGCTCCTATGACGGCCTGAAAAAATATGAACCGTTCAGGCCGGATGTGCCGGACCCGGGGGATACGGTTGCCGAAGCTGCAGCCATTTTGCGGGAGCTACTCATCGCGGCGGTCAAACGGCGGATGGACGATGCCAATGCCGTTTCTCTGAGCGGTGGTCTGGACAGCTCCATTATTGCGGCCATTGCCAAAACATTCAATCCCGACATCAAACTGTTCACCGGTGCCGTCAAGCGGGCGCCCGGCCCGGACCTTGAAAATGCCAAATTGATGGCTGATTTTTTAGGGCTTGAGCATTTTGTTTATGAAATCACGGATGAGGATATTGACACCATCATTCCCAAGGCCGTCTGGTATCTGGAAAGTTTTGATGAAGACTGCATATCCGGCATTCTTTCCAACTATTACGTTTCCAGAAAAGTCAAGGAATACAGCAATGCCGTACTGGTGGGAGAAGGTGCGGACGAACTTTTCGGCGGGTACCGGATGGTGCTGAAAAATCCCAAGGTCAAAAGCCCGGAACAGCGGGAACGGCTGGCAAAAAAGCTGTTGGACATCGCTTACAATACCGCGTTGAGACGGATGGACCGAAGCTGGATGGCCAACAGTGTGCTGTACAAGACCCCGTTTCTCGACACCCGGGTGGTGGCGTTTGCAGAAAAAATTCCCATGAAATGGAAAATTTACGGTGAAAAAGAGATCGAAAAATTTGTTTTGCGTGAGGCGTTCCGGGATATGCTCCCGGAACAGATTGCCAACCGGGAAAAGCTCCGGTTTGCCATGGGAACCGGCATGGATGATGTGATGGATGATATCATTGCCGCCAAAATCGATCCCGAGGAGATCAACCGGCGTCCCAAGGCTGCATATGGACTGCGTTTCGCTTCTTTCAAGGAGTTGTATTATTACGACGAGTTCCTGAAGCAGTTTCCGCCGGCGTATGAAAAACAAACCATCCGGTGGGATCCGTTTAAATAAGGAACCGATACAAAAGGGGTCACATTGATCACAGGAATGACAGAAATCACAGGAACCGTGACCGGTGGCAAAATAAACGTGACATTCGGCCATTCAAAGGTCCTGAAGACAGGGCCGTGACCCGGAGGGTTTCATGAAGTTTACTGTCCTTGGGTCCGGGGGATGCACGGTGATCCCCAAACCAATGTGCCGGTGCCGCATCTGCACACAAGCGCGGGAAAAGGGTGGTCCCTTTGAACGGGGAGGCCCCGCTGCTTTTGTGCATGATGAAAATATCCTGATAGACACCCCGGCCGAGATATGCCGGCAGCTCAACCAGTCCAGTATCGATATGGTCACCCATCTGATGCTCACCCACCTGGACCCGGACCATATGGAAGGATTCCGGGTGGTGGAGCAGATGACCATCGATTTCAGGACCTGGGAGGCGTATCCGGACAAAACCATCCGCCTGGTGATGCCGCAGCAGCTGCTGGATACTTTCCGGCATGTCAACACCGCCTATGGGTCATTGGTGTCATTTTATGAAAAATCCGGATTTCTGCGCTGTGACCCCTTTGACCGGAAGACCATGATCGGGGGTATTCAGGTGACCGCCCTGCCGGTGGACCGGGGGGACCAGGTGGTCTATATTTACGTGTTTGAAAAAAACGGGTGCAGGGCGGTGTATGCGCCCTGTGATATCAAACCCTTTCCCGAGCAGGACCCTGCGGTGCAGCACCCGGATGTACTGTTTATCCAGCCGGGCCTGTTTGAAACCGGATTGAGACACGGGTTTGTGTATCCGGATGATCATATATCCAGGAAAACCCTGTACACGTTTGAGCAGACCGTTGCCCTGAGCCGGCGGATACAGGCAAAACAGGTGGTGTTTGTTCACCTGGAGGAATACTGGCACCGCAGTTTTACAGATTACCGTTCCCTTGAGGCGGGCTTTGACAATATGGTGTTCGCCTGGGACGGGATGACATTCACCATCAACGAAAGAGGGAAATAAATGGATTTAGTGAGCAATGAATACCTGGACAGGATCCATCAGGATGCGTTGCGGGTTCTGGAAGAAACCGGTGTGCGCTGCAGTTCCCCCCAAGTCAGAGAGATTCTGGAAGGAACGGGCATGGCCGCCTATGATGACACCACCGAACACCTGCATGTGCTGTCTCCTTTGGTGGAACAGGCCCTTGCCGACACGCCCAAACGGGATCAGTACTGGATAAAAGAAAATGCCTTTGGTGTGGGCGGTACCGCCCCCTTTGTGTATGACGACACCACCCGGGAGCTGATTCAACCGACATTCGACCATATTGCACAGATCGCCCGCATCGTCAATCAGACCGATGTGATCGATTTCATGGCCAGAGGGGTGCTGGTTCCCAAAGAAGAAGTAAAGGTCATGGAGACCATTATCGAAAACTGCGACAAGCCCGTTTATGCTGCCGCAGTCACGGAAGCGGGCATTGAAAAGGCCCGGCAGATTCATGAAACCCGGGGGGGATTCACCATCCAGTTTTCCATCATAAACAGCCCCTTGAACATCATTGACAGCATGATTCCGCCATTTTTGTCCTGCGTGGAAAAAGGTATTCCCATTTATGTTTCCACCATGCCCATGGCAGGTCTGTCCAGCCCCTATTCCATGTCCAGCCTGATCACCCTGACCCATGCCGAGGCCCTGTTCGGCATTACACTGGCCCAGGTGGTCAACCCAGGGATCATGGTGGTCCATGCCGGCCTTCCGTCCATTGCCAGTATCAAGGACAATTATGCGGTAAACCTCGGTCTGACCTCCTTTAACATTGCCAACCTGATCATGGAAAAGGTCAACAAACGTCTGGATCTGCCCTCCATCCAGACCGCCTGCACCACCAGCCAGGAGCATCCCAACGAGATTGCCGAAAAAGAAGCGGTCATTGGGTATGCACTCATGAAAAAATACGGATTTCACCAGATGCGGCACAGTTTCGGATTTTTAAAGGAGCTGGTGTCCTTTTCCATCGCCAAGCTGGAGCGGCATATCGAATTGTGCCGTCAGACCACGCCGGATCAGGCCCCGGATTACCAGGTGGAGGCCTATGACCCGGAAGGGCTGGCGGCGATCATGCGTAACGGCAGCCAGGCCAATTACATGAGAGACAACCACACCGTAAAAAATACCGGAAAATCGTTTCTGGAATGATTTTGGGACAATCAATATAACCGATGCTGTATGACAGGCGCGGCCTGTTTCAGAACAGTTTTTGGACGTGATCAGTGCCACACTGAATAAAAAAAATATTTTTTTCCCTTGACAAGGATGTTTCGGTGCATGTATATTTCAGATACAAAATATTCATACAGGCAATGTTTCAGCGCCAAGATTTTTTCAGTGTTCATTTCCAGTGTTCAAAAGGCGCCAACACACACGTGTTCACTTTAAGACATAGAAAAGCGTGTTAACTTTAGACAAGGAGGAACAAATGGAGAAATCCACACCAATCATTCAATCAACCAGTCATAAGAAATCTGATGAAAATCTTTTTCTGGCGCATTCCGCTATCGTTTCCTTTGCTCTTTTTGGATTTACGCTTAATCTGTTCAGTCAAATGTGGGAAAGTGTCAAACAACTGGGGTCCGTTCCCGGCAATCTGGTCAGCCGGCAGGCTGCATGGGTCAAGGATAAAATATCAGATTCTGGTTTAAGTATCTGGCAGCAGCGGGAATCCAACAGCTAATCTTTTTTCCTGGCAGCAGTCCCCTGGCTTCAACCCGGACTGTTTTTTGCAGGTTTTTTAAAAAAATAATCCTGATGCTTTCCCTGGAAGGGCCCATTGAAAAATGCGGCGCCTTCCGGGGAAATTTTCGTTACACTTCCTACACTATATATTCAGTTGGGCTGCGGCTGAAGAATAAAAAAACATTCATTGCCGGTTGCCCTGCTGCAGTCCTATCCGACAGCTGCGTGCCACAGGGATAGCCACAGGGGCATGGCAAGTATGCAGACCAGGTACTGGAGCAGCATCATGCTGGCAACAGCCTGGGTATCTCCTCCGTAATTCCGCACCATGAGAATCAGATTGGTGGCCGGCGGAGAGGATGTCTGCAGAATGATCAGGCTGCAGAACAGTGGCAGGGTCTGGTAAAAATTCAGACCGTACATCACGGCAAAAGCCATACCCGGCACCAGGACAAACTTGACCCCTGCCACACGGAAAACATCCTGGAGCGGCGGCATATCTTTCAAGGCGATGCTTCCCAGGGTGGCCCCCAGGATGAAAACAGCCAGGGGTACAGTGGCCTGGCCCAGAAGGTCCATGGCAGACAACAGGTTTTGGGGCAGGATGGCCGAAGTTCCTGAAACCACCAGAAATATGGCCGCCAGGGTGGCAACCAGGGGCGGGGTGACAAAATCCTTCCATACGATGGCTGCATCCTGTCTCCCGCTTACCAGGACCTTGCCCACGCTCCACATGATGGGAGACTGTCCCAGGATCAGCAGAAAACAGAAAAGGGCCAGCCGGTCAAACTGGTCCGGATAGA
Source organism: Desulfotignum sp. (assembly GCA_036351635.1). GTDB lineage: Bacteria > Desulfobacterota > Desulfobacteria > Desulfobacterales > Desulfobacteraceae > Desulfotignum. Next base: position 3,504 of record JAZBPL010000036.1, on the reverse strand, counting down.
CCAGCTGGCCGATGGGCAGAACAATATACACCGCATTCTGAAAGCTTGCCATGGAAACAAACGGCTGTTTTTTGGGATCTGTGCCGAACAAAAGTGCTGCCATGCCAAGCCCTGAAAGGGCGATCAGCACGCCGGACAACGGCAGTATCCACCACAGGGCAAAGCCGGTGGGATCAAACTGGCTTACGGTTTTGACCACGATAAGACAAGGCAGAAAAATGTTGACGGTAACAGTGGAAAGCGCCTGAATATGGGCCTGGGAAACAATCTTTGCTCTCACCATCACCCCGGCGGCAGCCGAAATGATGAACACCTGGAAGACAGCGGAAAAAACCGTGGAAAATGTGGGCAAAAACATGTATCAGCTATGTCACTCCTTCTTGACGGTTATCCCACGTTGATCAGAAACACGGACGTGGCGGCCATGGCCAGGAACAGATAATTGGCGGGCCGCAGGGGTTCTTTCCAGAACAAAAGGCTGAACAGGGTTGTGACAGCGATTACCCCGAGGCCCAGCGTGGGATAGGCCGTGGAGCCGGGCAGATGCGACAGGGCCTGAATCCAGAAATAGGTGGCCAGGACATTGGTGGTCCCCAGTGTCGCGCCCCAGGTCAGGCAGGTCCGGTTGATGCGGTCCCTGTTCAAAAGCCTGGGCAGGGTCAGCACCAGGGCTGTACCGAAAATGGTGGCCATGAATGCCTTGTGATCGGCTGCAGGTGCCAGTTCCGCCTGGATTTTGAAAACAAAATCCGTGACACCGTATGCCGCGAACAGCAGCAGCCCCCAGCTTATGCCCTTCAATGCGGTTTTTACGCCCCGGCCCAGCCGCAGCGGTTCGTTGCCGGCAAGGGGCAGGCACAAAAACGCCAGACCGATCCCGGCCGCCTGCAGATAACCGGCGGTCTCTTTGAAAAATATCAATGATCCCAGGGTGGGAACGGCGGCGGACAACCGCATAAGTGTTGTGGACAACGCCAGGCCCCCGGCTGTGATGGCCTGGTTGAACAGCCACAGACACAGCACATACATGACCCCGGTGAAGATCCCCAGGCCCCAGACGAGGGGCGGGTTGGACAGCAGCGTTTTCCAGGCGCCCCAGGCCAGCAGCCCCCCGGTGCAGACCACATAATTGACGGCCAGAAACTGCCACAGGTTCACACCCCTGATATTTGCGGCCTTCATGCTCAGGGCCACCCCGCTGGAAAAAGCAACCGCCAGCAGCAAAAACAAACCTCCTTGCATCACGTTTCCTCCTACAGCACAACCAGCTCTGCCAGACATCCTGGTTCCATGGCGGGCATGTGTTTCAGTATGTTCCTCTGTTCAATTTGTGTATTACGGGAATGCTAACATGTTACGTGATGCACTACAACCGGTTCGTGCATTTCTGGAGAGACTGGATTGTGGAGATTTGCTGGCGCATATAAGCGAATCAACAACAGACAGGGGCGATCACCCATGCAGATTCCGTCTGAAATCCGACAATCAGTTGCTCAAATCCCCGAAATGCTCACGGGGATTTGAGCAGCCGCTCAGCTGCATTGGGAATGCCAGTCCGCCGCGGCACTGGCATCGGAATCCTGATACAGTAAGGGGTGGAACGGTTTCAATTAGACTGCTGCTTCGGTTTCAGACCAGTTGTGTTTTAGATCGCCATCCACCGTGCCTTTGACTTTTTCCCTTTCCTCGGCAAAATCGAATCCGGTCCAGATGCCGATGGAGTTGAGAATGGAATCCTGGGGGTGATACTCCCTGAAAATTTTAAAGTAATAGGCCGCTTCTTTGCTGTTGATGACGGCTTTGGGATTCTTTGCTTTGATCTCTTCAAACTCTTCGTCGCTCATCTGGTTGGCCAGCCGTTCTCCGAGATCTTCGCAGCCGGCACCCTGGGTGTACTGCACCTTGTACCGCCATAAAATCTCGTCCGGCAGGTATCCGGTATCCTGGAATGCTTCCCGGAGGATCCATTTTTCTATTTTGGCCCCATTGTGTTCCTGTATTTTCAGTTCCGGCGGTATCTGCATCCCCAGCTTGATCATTTCCACATCCAGGAACGGTACCCGCAGTTCAAGGCTGAACAGCATGCCCATGCGGTCGGCCCGCTGCAGGTTGATGTTGTGCAGATTTTGAATGCACCGCCGGGCCTCCAGGTTGAGCTTGTCAACCGGAAAATGCTTCATGTAGTGATACCCGGTAAAGACCTCGTCCGCCCCTTCACCGGTCAGCACGACTGTGCAGTGTTCAGCCGCAGCCTTGCAGGTAAAATAACAGGGCACGGCACACCGGACCAGAGAGGGATCATAGGTTTCCAGTTTGTTGATGACAACAGGCAATGCTTCATAATAATCATCTTCGGTAAAAAGATACTCATGATGGGTGGAGCCGATATGTTTGGAAGCGATCCTGGCTGCCTTGATATCATCGCTGAGGTTTCCGTCCTGGTCCTTCATACCCACTACATAGGTGTGAAGATGGGGGATTTCATCCGCGGCAATGGCCGCCACCAGGCTGCTGTCCAGCCCCCCGCTGCAGAAAGATCCCACCGGAATTTCCGGATCGGCCAAAAGCCTTTTTTTCACACATTTGATGAATGTCTCCCGTATTGCCTTGGCGGTGGTGTCTTTTTGGGTCATCATGTGGTCTTTGACCGGCGGCACCTTGTAAAATTGTACAAAGCCTTCTGCAGGGGTATAATAATAGCCGGCGGGAAACTCATGGACCTCTTCCACACCGGCAAGGCTCATGGCACCCAGTTCTGACGTGAAATACAGTTTCCCTTCAATATACCCGTAATACAGGGGCTTGATTCCCACAGGGTCCCGGGCCAGCAGAAAACTGTCTCCATCAAACAGGGCAAAGGCAAACATGCCGTCCAGCTTTTCAACGCAGGCCGGACCGAATTCCTGGTACAGGTGAAGAATGGTTTCCGTGTCTGACTGGGTTTTGAATGGATATTTCGAGGTCAATCCGGACCGAAGCGTTTTAAAATTATATATCTCACCATTGGCAATGATGCCCTTTTGGCCGTCATCGGTCAGAATGGGCTGATGGCCAGTGGCGACATCCACAATGGACAGACGGGTATGTCCCAGCGTAAAGTTGTTGCCACTGTGAATTCCCCTGTCATTAGGACCCCGGTGCGTCAACGCATCCAGCATCCGGTTAATGGTTTTTTCATCCTTGACACCAAAACATCCCGCTATACCGCACATAACCGAATCCTTTTTTGTATGGTTAATTCCAACAGATAAAAAATATTTTTATATAAACATTTCTTACCAATATATTTTCTAAATGAAATATTAGATATCAAACATACTGAACAGTATTTAAAATGTCAAGGCTTTTTTCTGGCACGCCCGTCCGGACACCCCCCATCCGGTGGATCCGGTTCCCCCCAGTCCCAGGATGATGAACTGGGTGGTGTGCATGCCGGCCTGCCGGGCCATGCGGGCGGACTGGATGATGGATTCCGGGGTGATCCCTTTCCTGATTTTTTCCAGG